>JAIEQO010000556.1 GCA_019747655.1 Gemmataceae bacterium
GTGGGCCGCGGTGCCGCTGGGCGAGTCCTTCTTGAACCGGTGGTGCCGCTCGACGATCTCGGCGTCGAACCCCTTGCCCTTCAGGGCCTCGGCCGCCTCCCGGACCAGCTTGAACAGCAGGTTCACCACCAGACTCATGTTCGGCGAGTAGAGGATCGCCGTGTCGTGGGCGGCCGCCTCGATCTCCGCCTTCTGGGCGTCGGTGTGGCCGGTGGTGGCGACGACGAGCGGAATCTTGCGGGCCACGCAGACCGGCAGGACGGCCATCGTCCCGGCCGGGGCCGAGAAGTCGATGAGACACTGGGGTCGTGGGTCGAGCGGCAGGTCGGCGGTGACCGGCACGCCCACCCGGCCGACCCCGGCAACCTCGCCGGCGTCCTTCCCGATGGCCGGGCTGCCGGCCGCGTCGACGGCGGCGATCAGGTGCAGGCCGGGGTCGTCGTGGGCGAGGGCGACGAGCCGCTGGCCCATCCGCCCGCCGGCCCCGTTGATGGCGATGGAGGTCTTCACGGCGGCTACCACTCCGTCGGGACGGGGTATTGCTGGATGAGCGGGTCCGGGGTCAGGATGGTCAGCCCGTCGGCCAACGCCTGCGAAACCAGGAGGCGGTCGAACGGGTCCCGATGAAGCATCGGGAGGCCCCGGCCTGACAAGACGTGGTCGAGCCCGACCCCAATCACGACCAGCTTGTTGACCCGAACTTGATCGGCCACGAGCCGGGCCAGGTCGCCGGTCACGATTGCCGGTGGGAGCGAGGTGGCGCCTTTAGGCGTTTGCAGCTTGACCACGATCTCCCACACGCTGGCCGTACTCAGGAAGCGGGTGTTCGCCGGATCACGGATCAGCCCCGCGATCCGGGCCGGGACCTGGGACGAATCGGTCGCAAGCCGGATGAACGTGCAGGTGTCGAGGAGCAGGTTCACCCCGCGTCCTCCGACCAGAAGGAGGCCGGGAGCGGGTCGTTGAAGTCGGGCCCGATGATGATCTGCCCGCGGTGCAGATTGAACACCACGGCCGGCACCTTCTCCGGCGGGACGGGCGGCCCCAGCCGGGCCAGCCGGAACAGCTCCTTCCCGTCCCGGGTGACGAAGACCTCGTGCCCCTCGTCGACCCAGCCGGCGATGTCGTCGGCCCGGGCGGCCAGGTCGCCGATGTCCATGTGAACGGTCGGCATCGTACCCTCCCCGCACGGCCTACAGGCCGCGAAACATCAGCCAGACCAGCGCGAACAGCACCGGCGGTACTGTCAGGATACCCCACAGCAATGCCCGGTTCGCCCGCCGCCGTGCGTCATGCATACAGCTCGATCGCCTTGACGATCTCGGCCAGGTCGTTCGGCACCTGGACCGCCCGGTTGGCGAACGCCGCCCGCTTCACCCCCCGCTTGCCCAGCTTCTCCTCGAACACCTTCACGTCGGCCGTGTGGTACGCCACCGTCGCGTCCGGGTCCTTCAACTGGTGCCCGGTCAAGACGCACACCACCCGGTCGCTCGGGGCGATGACGCCCTCCTTGACCAGCTTCAAGAGCCCCGCGACGCTGGCCGCGCTGGCCGGCTCGCAGCCCAGCCCGCCGGCCCCGACCCGGGCCTTCGCGTCCAGGATTTCCGCGTCCGTCGCCTCCCGGACCACCCCGCCGCACCGCTCCAGCGCCCGCAGGGCCTTCGGCAGGTTCACCGGCCGGTTGATCTCGATCGCGCTGGCCAGCGTGTCGGCCCGCAGGTTGGCCGCGTCCATCGCCGTCATGTAGGCGTCGAGCTTCGGCCGGTCGTACTCGCCGCCGGCCCACCGCAGCCCGTGCCGCTCGAAGAGCTGGTAGTAGGTGTTCGCCCCGGCCGCGTTCACGACGGCCAACCGCGGGGCCCGGTCGATCAGCCCGAGGTCGAGCAGCTCGCCGAAGGCTTTCCCGAAGCTCGACACGTTCCCGAGGTTCCCGCCCGGGACGACGACCCAGTCCGGCACCTCCCACCGCAGGGCTTCGAGGATGCGGAGCATCACCGACTTCTGGCCTTCGAGGCGGAACGGGTTGACGCTGTTGACCAGGTAGATGCCGAGCCGGCGGCTCACTTCCTGCACCCGCCGGAGGGCGTCGTCGAAGTCGCCGGCGATCTGCACCGTCAACGCCCCGTAGTCGAGGGCCTGCGACAGCTTGCCGTAGCTGATCTTGCCGCTGCCGATGAAGATCACCGCCCGCATCAGCTGCGTGACCGAGCAGTACACCGCCAGGCTGGCACTGGTGTTGCCGGTGCTGGCGCAGGCCGCCCGCCGGGCGCCGACCATCCGGGCGTGGGTGAACGCCGCCGTCATCCCGTTATCTTTGAACGACCCCGAGGGGTTCATTCCCTCGTACTGGAGGTAGAGCCCGCCCGGCTTCATCCCGCAGTATGCCCCGACCGCGTCGGCCCGCTGGCAGAGCGTTTGGCCCTCGCCGATGGTCATGACGGCGTCGGCCGGGGCGAACGGGAACAGGTCGCGGAACCGCCACACCCCGGAGAAGTCGAGCGGGTCGGACCGGTTGGCCCACTTGCCCTCGAAGTGCCTGAGCGACTTCGGGACCGGCAGCCGGTCCCAGTCGTAGGCCACGTCGAACAGGCTGCCGCATCTGGGGCATGCGAAGGACGTGTCAGCCAGGTCCGCCGTCGCCCGGCAGTGGGGGTTGATGCACCGCTGGAAGGCGACCTCGCCCATCGCGTCACGACCCGAATAACTGGGGGGGAGGGACGAACTCACTGTACGGGTTCGCCCGCACCGATACGACCCCGCTTCCCGTCGCCCGGCCGGGGTGCGAAGATAGCTTGGCCCGGCTCCCCGCAGGCCCGCCATGACCCCGCCGCCCGACTTCCCGACCGGCGCCTACGACCCCGCCGCCGAACCCCCGCCCGACCCGGCCCGGACGTACACGTTCGGCGGCGGCAACGCCCCCCCGCCCGACAAGCGGACGGCCGCCGGGATGGCCGACGACGACCGTCCGCCGGCCCCCCCGGGGTTCGAGATCGTCCGCGAGCTGGGCCGCGGCGGAATGGGCGTCGTCTACCTCGCCCGGGATGTGGCCACCGGCCGTGAGGTCGCGCTCAAGGTGATGCTGACCGGCGGCCACGCCTCGGCCGCCGACCGGGCCCGGTTCGTGGCCGAGGCCACGACCATGGCCAAGCTCCAGCACCCGGGCGTCACCCCGGTGTACCAGATCGGCGAGCACGACGGCCGGCCGTTCCTGGTCATGGAGTACGTCCCCGGCGGGACGCTGGCCCGGCGGCTCGACGGCACCCCGCTCCCACCCCGGGAGGCCGCCGGCCTCGTCGCCGTCGTCGCCCGCGGGGTTCATCAGGCCCACGAGCGGGGGGTCGTCCACCGTGACATCAAACCCGGGAACGTCCTGCTTGCGGCCGACGGCGCCCCGAAGCTGGCCGACTTCGGGCTGGCCCGGTACGCCGGGTCGGACAGCCACCTGACGGCCACCGGGGCGGTCCTCGGGTCGCCGTCGTACATGGCCCCGGAGCAGGCCGCCGGGGACGCCAAGCGGGTCGGGCCGGCGGCCGACGTGTACGGCCTCGGGGCGGTCCTGTACGAGTGCCTGACCGGCCGCCCGCCGTTCCGGGCCGCGACCGCCATCGAGACCATCACGCAAGTCCTGAACGCCGAGCCGGCCCCGCCCCGGGTGGTGGTCCCGGGTCTTCCCCGGGACCTCGAAACCATCACCCTGAAGTGTTTGCAGAAGGACCCGGCCAAGCGGTACGCCTCGGCCGCCGCGTTGGCCGACGACCTGGACCATTTCCTCGACGGCCGGCCGATCACCGCCCGCCCGGTCCCGGCCTGGGAGCGGGCCTGGCGGTGGGTGAGGCGCCACCCGGCCGCCGGGGTGATCGCGGGCGTGATCTTCGCCGCGGTCGGCACCGTCCTCGGGGTGCTGGCGTCGGCCAACGCCAAGCTCCAGCGGGAGCGGGACGCCGCCGACCGGGCCCGGGCCGAGGCGGTGGTCAAGGGCGAGGAGGCCGACCGGGAGCGGGCGAAGGCCCAGGCCCGGCTGACGAAGGCGGTCGAGGCGGTCGAGAAAATGACCGGCCGGGTCGGGACGGCCAAGTGGGCCCGCGACCCGTCCCTGGCGGCCGAGCGGCGGCAGGTGCTCGAAGACGTGGCCGCGTACTACGAGCACTTCGGGGACGCCGACGACCCCCTCGTCCGCCGGGAGACGGCCCGGGCGTACCGGCGGATCGGCGGGGCGTACCTGCTGATGGCCGAGTACAAGACGGCCGACGACTACCTCGGCCGGGCCCGGGCGGTGGGCGAGAAGCTGGCCGCCGACTTCCCGGCCGAGCCGGGGTACGCCGCCGACCTGGCCGAGGCCGAGCTGTTCGCCGGGCACGCGGCGTCGAGCAACGGCCGGGCGGCCGCCGCCCAGGACAGCTACCGGGCGGCGACCGACGCGGCCCGCCGGGCGGTCGCCGGCCGGCCGGCCGACGACGACGCCCGCCGCACCCTGGTCGCCTGCCTGATCGGCCAGGGGTTCTTCCGGATGCAGGTCGACCGGGCGACAGCCGCCCCGCTGTTCCGGGAGGCGGTCGGATTGTCCGACGACCTGCTCGGCCGGCCGAACCCGCCGTTCGGCACCCGGGCCCTGGCCGCCTACTCCTACGTCGCGGCGGCCACCTTCGACTTCCAGTCCGGGCGGATCGCCGAGGGGCAGGCCAAGGTCGACACGGCCGAGGCGCTGCTGACCAGGACCCCGCCCGACCCGGCCGCCCCCGCCCACTACCGCGACCTGGCCGACATGACCGCCGGGGTCATCAAGATGAGCAACGGCTCGATCCTCGCCCAGACCCGCCGGCCGGCCGAGGGGGTGAAGCTCCTCCGGGAGGCGGCCGAGGCGTTCGACCGGCTGCTCGCCTACTACCCGAAGGCGTTCCAGTACCAGCTTTACAAGGTCCTGATCCTGACCCAGGAGGCGGCCGTCCTCGACCGGCTGAAGCGGCCCGCGGAGGCCGACCGCCGGCGGGACGAGCTGCTGGCCGCCGAGGACGCCCTGCTCCGGTCCTCCCCGGACGCCACCTTCGTCCGGCGGCTGACGGCCACCACCCGCTCGACGGTCCTGGTCCGCCGGGTGCAGGACGGGAAGCTCGTCACCTTCGGGGCGGACGCCGCGGCCCTCCTGGAGACCGCCCGCGAACTCGGCGCCGCCGGGGACGGGCTGCGGTACAACGTGGCCTGTGCCTTCTCGCTGGCCAGCACCCACGGCACCTCGGCCGAGCGGGACGCCCGGGCGGCCGAGGCGGTGAAGCTCCTGGCGGCGTTGCTCGACGGGAACTTCTACCTCGGCCCGACGAACGCGGCCCACGTGGACAAGGACACCGACCTCGAGCCGGTCCGCGGCCGGGACGACTTCAAGGACTTCCGGGCGAAGCTGGCCGCCCTCCCCCCGCCGAAGGCCCCCTGAGCCCCCATGCCCTTCCACCTCGAACCGCTGGGCGACGGCCCGGTTGTCCCGCTCGCCGAGCCGATCGTCCTGGTCGGACGGGACGACGAGTGCGACCTGATCCTCGCCTCGAAGCGGGTATCCCGCATGCACTGCTGCCTGGCCGAGGTGAACGGCCGGCTGGTCGTCCGCGACCTCGGCAGCACCAACGGGGTGCGGGTGAACGGGGGAAAGGTGGCCGAGGCCCGGCTGGCCGAGGGGGACGAGGTGAGGATCGGGCCGTTCAAGTTCCGGGTCGGCCGCACAGGGGCCCCGCCGACCGCGGCCGAGACCTGACGGGCCCGTCGGCCCTACTCCCGGAAGACGATGTCCAGCCCGGCCGCGTCGTCCGGGACGGTCGCCGCCTCGGCCGGGTTCCCGTTGTACCGCCACTTGAAGGCCGGCGGCACCTCGGCGTGTAGGTACGACTTCCGCGGCAGCGTCACCGCCCGGCCGTCGATCACCAGCTCGACCGCCTTGCCGGTGTGGTTGAAGAACCCGACCGTCCGCGTCCCGGCCGCCGTCGAGGCCCCGGACGCGGTGAGCACCTGGACCGACGGTCCCCCGAGCGGGCTGGCCTTCGAGGTGCTCCCGGGGACGACCCCGGACGGACCGCCCGGCACGTCCGGCGGCAGCACCAGCGGCGGCAGGGCGTCCGGCTTCTTCGCGTCGGGCGACGGGGCGGGGGCCGCCGGGGCGAGCGGGAGGTTGATCGGCGGCAGGTTGTCGGGC
>JAIEQO010000928.1 GCA_019747655.1 Gemmataceae bacterium
GGGGCTCCCGCCGCCGTTCGGTCCCCCGCCCGCTGGGGCGGCCCCCGCCCCGTCGAGCCCGCCGCCGCCGAAGTCATACCCCCCGTCGCCGCCGCCGGCCCCGTTCCCGTCGAACACGACGTTATCCGCCCGGAACGTCCCCTGGTTGTAGACGGCCCCGCCCAGCCCGGCCCCGCCCCCGGCCCCGCGCTGGCCGGAACTCCCCCACCCGCGGACCGTCAGGTTCCGGAGGGTCAGCGACCCGGACGGGGCGACCGTCACCAGCCGGTTGCTCGGGGCCCGGCTCTGGAACAGCCCGATCACCCCGCCGCCGTCGATCGTGACCGGGGTGCTCACCCGGAACGCCGCCGGGCCGACGCTGCGGTCCCCGACGCCCGGCACCAGGAGCGGGTAGGAGGCGTAGTTCGCCAGCACGACCGTCCCGAGGTCCTCGTCGGCGAGTTGGGCGGCGAAGACGATGGTGTCGTGGTCCGGGGCGGCCTCGGCCGCGGCGACGGCCGCCCGCAGGCTCCCCGGGCCGTCGTCGGCGGTGGTGGTGACGGTGAAGGTGGCCGGGGTGACGCGGTCGTCCAGCCGCTCGGCGCGGAGCCGGACCGGGTGGCGGGGCGTCATGGGGCGGCCCTCGGGGTTCGGCGGGGACGCACCGAGTCTACACCCCCCGGCCGGGCCCCGCTACACTCCACCCGCCGGTTGTTGCCGATCTGTGACCGGAACGCTGATCTCGGCCAGGGCCGCCCGGACGTGGTCGCGGATCCGGTCGCGGACGGCCCGGAACTCGTCCGGCGGCAGGTGCTTCGGGTCGGGGATTGACCAGTCGGCCCGCACCCCGGCCCGGACGGCCGGGCAGGCGTCCCCGCAGCCCATCGTGGCGACGAAGTCGAACGGCACGTCGGGCAGGTCGGCCACCGCCTCGGACCGGTGCCGGGACAGGTCGTACCCCAGCTCGGCCATCGCCGCGACCGCCTTCGGGTTGACCACCCCGGACGGCCGCGACCCGGCGCTGTACGCCTCGACCGCGTCGCCCCCGAGGATGCGGGCGAACGCCTCGGCCATCTGGCTGCGGTTCGCGTTCTCGACGCACACGAACAGCAGCCGCTTCACGTCGCTCATGTCGGCAACCCGTGAGGGTGAGGTCGGGGGTCAGCAGCAGCCGGGGGCGGCACAGGCCGCGTCCCCGACGCCGCACCGGTCCGGGGCCAGGCAGGCGGTGTGCTTACCGCCCAGGTGGAACAAGAGGCCACCCGGCGTCACCTCGGCGGCCGTCACCGGGAACTGGGTGATGAACCCGGTGTCGTACTCGACCTCGACCGGCGGGTCGGCCTCCCCCAGCAGCGGGGCCGCCAGCCCGACGATCCGGGCCAGCTTGGCGGCGTCGAGCCGGTGGGCGGTGTCGTCCGCCACCCAGAGCTGCAGGACGCAGCTCTCGGCCGTGCGGCGGGTGCCGCCGCAGTCGACGAAGTCCTTGCGGACCCGGCCGACCTCGGTGACGTGGAAGTGGGCCGGGACGAGGTCGCCGTCCGGGAGCAGGAAGTGCAGGGCGGCCCCGCCATTGGCCGCCAGCACGGCCCGGAGTTCGGACATGGTCATCGGGTCACCTCTTCAACAAGTCCGGGGCCGTCCGTGCGGTCCGCCCGGCCGCAGCACCCGTCCCCGCGGACGCACCGGCAGACGGGCACGGCCAGGGCCGCCCCCGCCGCCGGGGCCGTCAGGTACAGCCAGAGCGACCCCACCTGCCAGGACACGACCGCCGGGGCCAGCGACCGGGCCGGGTTCATCGACGCCCCGCTCACCGGCCCGGCGAACAGGGCCTCCAGGGCGATCACCCCGCCGACCGCCAGGCCGGCCGTGATGCCCTTCTCCTTCGCCCCGGTCGACACGCTCAGGATGACGAACATCAGCCCGGCCGTCAGGAGCAGTTCGAGCACCCACGACTGGTAGATCGGCCCCGTGGGGTGTGTCCCGCCGAGCCGTCCGTCCGTCGGGAACAACGCCCAGACGGTCAGGCTCGCCAGCACGGCCCCGCCGCACTGGGCGGCGACGTAGGACAGGACCGCCCGGCCGGGGAACCGCCCGGCCAGCCAGAACCCGGCGGTGACGGCCGGGTTCAGGTGGGCACCGGACACGTCGCCCAGCGCGGCGATCAGGGCGAACACGACCAGCCCGAACGTCAGGGCCACGCCGACGTGGGTGACGGCCCCGCCGGCGTCGTTCACGACGATCGCGGCCGTCCCGGCGAACACCAGGGCGAACGTGCCGACCGCCTCGGCCGCGAGCTTCCGGCGGAGCTCGACCCCGTTCACGCCGTCACCTCACGCCCGGGTCCGCGGCGGGTTGCACCCCTCGTCCTCCATCAGGCAGAGGGCCAGGTCGAGGAGCGGGGCCACGCACCCGTTCACGACGCGGTAGTGGACGTTGTTCCCGTCCCGGCGGGACGCCAGCATCCCGGTGTCGGACAGCCGGACGAGCTGGTTCGAGACGGCCTGGGGCTTCATCCCGAGGGCCTTCCCGAGGTCGGTGACGGTGGCCTCGCCGGAGCGGACCAGGTGGTGCAACAGCCGCACCCGGGTGTCGTTCCCGAGGACCTTGAACAGGGCCATCACCTTGACCGCCTCGACGAACGACAACAGCGGCCGGTCCGCCAGGGCCGGCCGGACCCCGCACCCGTTCGCCTCGGCCGCCGGGACGACGTTCAACTTCCGCGTCATGGGGTACCGCCTCCGCTATCAAGTATTACACGGAATCGTGTAGACGTGTCAAGAGCGGACCCGGGGGCCGGCGAGGTCCGGGCTCACGGGCTGACGACCAGCTCGCCGGCCGGGCCGTCGAACAGCACCCGCAGCCGGTTCAGCACGTCCCGGCCGAGGATTCGTTCGCGGCCGGCGAAGTCGGCGTGGACCCGGCACGGGTACTCGCGGCCGTCGATCTGGACCCAGATGTTGAACACCACCGACAGCACGGACCCGCCGCCCACGCCACCCATGCGGCCCACCCGCCCGGGCACCCGGTCGAGCCCGGCCGCCCGGCAGTCCGCCCACGAAAGGGTGGTCGCGTCCGCCCCGGTGTCGGCGATGACCCGGTCGAGGACTACCCCGGGGGTCCCGGCCGCGGCCCGGAACTCGACGGTCAGGATCGGGAGGGGCTCGCCGCGGTAGCCGGTGTCGTAGCCCGCCCGGACCGTCCGGATCCGTTCGGGCTCGTCCTCGTGGCCGACGCAGGTGACGAACGGGGCGTCGGCCGCCTCTTCGGCCGCATGCGCTACGAATACCGGGATGGTCCCTGACGCGACCACCCTTCCGCCGGCAAACCCGACCCACCGGCCCCGGTACTCGGCCAACAGGCCGTCCCGGGCGGCCCAGTAGTCGGCTTCGTTCTTCCGCCACACCGGGCTGATCATGGCGGCGAACTCCGGCGGCAGCTCGTCGGCCATACTCTTCATGGCGGCACCGGGGTTGGGGGGCTCGTGCTCCATTCTAACCTCCAACCGGCCGCGGCAGGTCCCACCGCCAGACGACCCCGTCGTGGCAGAAGTTCGGGACCAGGATCGGCTCCCGCTTGCCGTTTGGGGCGACCAGCCACCAGTCGGCCGACCCGATCAGGTCGGCGTACCCCTCCAGCTCGGCGTCGAGGGCGTCCACCTCCGGTCCCACGACGCTGTACCGGTCCGACACCCGGTCGACCTCCCGGCTCAGCGCGATGAACCGGCCCAGCCGGGGGTCGGCGAGGGCCGCCGGTTCGAGACGATCTCGCCCCAAGTGTTCGGGAAGTCGGCGTCGAGCTGGGTGACCGCCCCGACCCGCACCCGGCCGAAGAAGAGGTCGTAGTGCATGACGGCGCGCTCACAGCACGAGCTGCATGTAGACCACGTCGAGCCACCGGCCGAACTTGTGCCCGACCTCCCGGAAGTGGGCCACCCGCTCGAACCCGACCGCCTCCTGCAAGGCGAGGCTGGCCGGGTGCTCGGAACACGCCCCGCCGATGACCGTGTGCAGGCCGGCCGCCCGGGCCCGGTCGAGCAGGTCGAGCAACAGGGCCCGGCCGACCCCGCGGCGGTGGCGGTCGTGGCGGACGTACACCGACGCCTCGGCCGACCGGGCGTAGGCGCACCGGGCCTTCCACGCCGACAGGGCCGCCCAGCCGATCACCTCCCCGCCGGCCACCGCGACCGTGACCGGGTGGGCGGCCGACCGCCCGTCGAACCACGCCCGCCGCTCCTCGGCCGTGTCCGGGTCGAGCTGGAAGGTGCAGGTCGAGGTGGCGACGTAGTGGTTGTAGATGGCGTTGACGGCGTCGAGGTCGTCCGCCGTCGCCGGCCGGATGGTGAGGTCCATCGCGCTCCCCAACAGATCGTAGGGCACGCGGAGCGTGCCCTACCACACCCGGCTGACGACGCACTTGAGGTAGCCGGACTCGCGGCACGTCACCGCGACCGGGTGGTCCGGGGACGGGCCGCGGCGCTCGAGGATTTGCAGGTCCCGCTTGGCCTCCACCGCCACCTGCGCGATCACGTCCTCCAGCTCGCTCAGGGCGATGAGGCCGGTGCAGCAGCACGTCACCAAGACCCCGTCGCGGTCGAGCAGCTTCATGGCGAGCTGGTGGAGCCGGCGGTAGCCCTTCAGGGCGTCCGGGACGGCGGCCCGGTTGCGGGCGAACTTCGGCGGGTCCAGCACCAGCACGTCGAACTTCCGGCCGGCCGTGGCCAGGTCGGTCAGGTGCTTGAACACGTCGGCCGCGGCGAACTCGACGTTCCCCAGGCCGTTGGCGACGGCGTTCCGCCGGGCCAGCTCCAGCGCCGACTCGGAGGCATCGACGCCCAGCACCTCGGACGCCCCGGCCTTCGCGGCGTAGAGGCCGAACCCGCCGGTGTAGCAGAACGCATCCAGGACCCGCTTGCCGGGGCAGAGCCGGGCCACCGCCGCCCGGTTGTCCCGCTGGTCGAGGTAGTACCCGGTCTTCTGCCCCTCGGCCAGGTTGACCAGGAACCGCAGCCCGTTCTCGACGATGGTCAGGTCGGCCGCCGGGGGCTCGCCCCGCAGGGGGCCGTCGTGCAGCTCCAGCCCTTCGAGCTTGCCGATCCCCTTCTCGGTCCGCAGATAAATGCCCCGCGGGTTGAGCAATTCCTGCAACAGGTCGGCGAGCATCTCCCGCCGCTTGCCCAGCCCGAGCGAGGTGAACTGCACGGCCAGCCAGTCGGCGTACCGGTCCACCACCATCCCCGAGAGAATGTCCGACTCGCTGAAGACGACCCGATAGCCCTTGTCCGGGCCGGCCAGGTGGAGGACGTGGTGGCGGAGGTGGACGGCCCGTTCGAGCCGGCCGCGGAAGAATGCCGCGTCGAGCGGCACGTCCGGGTCCCAGGACAGCAGCCGGACGGTGATCTTGCTCTGCGAGTTGTACAGGCCGCGGGCGACGAAGTTCCCGCCGCCGGAGACGACCTCGACCTCGTCGCCGTCGGCCGGCCGGCCCTCGACCTTTTCGACCGACCCGGCGAACACCCACGGGTGCCGGCCGAAGAACGGCTCGGCCCGCTTGGGCTTGAGGATCACGCGGGGGGTGGACATGGTGATGGCGGCCGGCGAGCGTCGGGGGGGGGGCCCCCCCCCGGGGTGCAAAACCCCCGGGGCGGCCCCCCCCCCCGCCGCTCGCCCGCCATTCGCCTATACGCCCTGCTGCACGCGGCCCATGTAGGCCAGGGCCCGGTCCAGGTCGGTGGCCTGGCCCCGGCTCTCCAGCAGGGCCCGGACCCGGATCAGCAGTTCGGTCTTGTTGATCGGCTTGGTGATGAAGTCGTCGGTCCCGGCGGCGACCGCCTTCTCCACGTCGGCCGGCTGGTCCAGGGCGGTGACCATCAGCACCCCGACGGCCGCGGTCGCGGGGTCGGCCCGCAGCCGCGAGCAGACCTCGAACCCGGACAGCTTGGGCATCATCACGTCGAGCAGGATCACGTCCGGGGCGAACTCCCGGGCGGCCGCCAGGGTGGCCTCGCCGTCGGCGGCGATCCGGGTGTCGTACCCGGCCCCGTCGAGGTGGGCCTCGAGCAGCTCGGCGTTCGCCTGGTTGTCGTCGGCGATCAGGACGCGGGGCATGGGCCGGGGCTCCGGAGCGGGCACCCGGTCAGGATATGGATCAGGCGGGCCGGTGAGCGGCGCGGCGTCAGCCCGCCGGTAGTCGCCCACCGGCGGGCTGACGCCGC
>JAIEQO010000415.1 GCA_019747655.1 Gemmataceae bacterium
CAGCCGCCCCGGCCGGCCCGCCCCGCCCGGCCCCGGTCATCCGCCGGGTCGGCGGGGCCGGCGAGTCCGACCGGCTGCTCACCCGCACCCTCCCGGCGTGGGTGGTCAGCGGCCTGCTGAACTTCGGGCTGATCGCCCTGGCCTGGTTGGTGTTCGGCTGGCAGCCGGCCCCGGCCAAGTCCTCCCAAAAGGTCATCACCGCGGCCGTCGAGAAGGACCCGGCCGATTCCACCCCCGACCTGACGAACGAGGACCTCGGGCTCGACTCGGCCCTGATGGCGGCCCTCCCGGAGATCGAGCGGCTGGCCGACCAAACGTCCGTCGGGCTCGTCACCGACGACCCGGTCGGGGTGCCGGACGCCGCCACCAACGACGCCAACACGGCGGCCCTGCCCGGGCTGCCGGCGGCCGAGATGACCGGCGGGGCCGAGGGGCTGACCGGGGACGTACTGGCCGGGGCCGGCGGGGCCAACGGGAACGCGTCCGCCCAGTTCCTCGGCCGCAGCGGCGGGACCAAGAGCAAGCTCCTGCGGGAGGGCGGCGGGAACGACCTGAGCGAGGCGGCCGTGGCCCGCGGGCTGGCCTGGCTGGCCGCCCAGCAGAAGAAGGACGGGTACTGGGAGTTCGACCCGCCGGGCAAGGGCGAGGATGTCAAGATTCACAAGCTCGACCGGACCACCGCCACCGGGCTGGCCCTGCTGCCGTTTTTGGCCGCCGGCGTCACCCACAAGACCCCCGGCCACAAGTACGCCCGGAAGGTCGACGCCGGGCTCCGGTTCCTGGTCGACAACCTGGACGCCACCGGCCGGTTCAAGTCGCCCAGCCCGCAGTACATGTACGGCCACGGGATCGCCACCATGGCCCTGTGCGAGGCCTACGGGATGACCCGGGACAAGTCGCTCCGGGAGCCGGCCCAGCGGGCGGTCAACTTCCTCAGCCAGACCCAGGGGCCGGACGGGAGCTGGGGGTACCAGCCGCGGACGACCGGGGACACGTCGATCGTCGGGTGGCAGCTCCAGGCCCTGCGGGCGGCCGAGCTGGGCAAGGACCTCGTGGTCAAGAAGGACACCGTCGCCCGGGCCCTGCGGTTCCTCGACTCGGTCGCCTCCGGGTCCCGCAAGGCGGTCTACGGGTACAGCACGAAGAACGGCCAGCCGGGGACGGCGCTGACGGCCGTGGGGCTGCTCTGCCGGTACTACATGGACGGCTGGGGCCCGGGGAGCCCGGGGATGGCCGAGGGCGTCCCGGGCCTCTTCGGCACCCCCCGCCCGGGGGCCGGGCCCGGCGAGCCGCGGACCAACCGGGAGCGGGCCCCGAAGACCCTGGCCCAGGCGAAGGCGAACAAGACCGTCCCGGACATGTACTACTTCTACTACGCCACCCAGGTGGTCCACTTCTTCGAGGGGCCGGAGTGGCGGGAGTGGAACGAGGGGCCGAAGGACAAGGACGGCCGACCCCAGGGGGGGATGCGGGACTGGCTGGTCGAGGTCCAGCAGAAGGCCGGGCGGGACTCCGGGAGTTGGGACCCGGACCCGGGGTCGATCGGGGCCAACTGCGGCCGGGTCGGGACCACCTGCCTGTGCCTGCTGACCCTGGAGGTGTACTACCGCCACCTGCCGCTCTACAAGCGGGACGGCGGCCAAGTCCTCGACCAGGTGAAGTGAGCCGCAATGACGACCCGGGGCGGGATGGTTTGTGAGGCCCGCGATGCCCGACCCGGCCTGGACGTACACCTTCCTGTGCGTGTCGGCGTTCCTGGCCGGGGCGATGAACTCGGTCGCCGGCGGCGGCACCCTCCTCACCTTCCCGGCCCTCACCGGGGTCGTCCCGGCCGCCGTCGCCAACGCCACCAGCACCGTCGCCCTCCTGCCCGGGTCGTTCGCCGGGGCCCTCGGCTACCGGGCCGAACTCGCCCCCAGCCGGCGGTTCGTCCTGCGGATGCTGGCCCCCAGCGTCCTCGGCGGGCTGGTCGGGGCGTGGCTGGTCGGCGAGGACACGTCCACCTTCGCCGTCCTGGTCCCGTGGCTGATCCTGACGGCGGCACTCTTGTTCGTGGCCCAGGCCCCGGTCGCCCGGTGGCTGAAGCGGCACCGCCCGGACCACGAGCCCGGCCGGGGCGGGCGGGCGGTGCTGGTCGGCTGCCAGTTCCTGATCGCCGTCTACGGCGGCTACTTCGGGGCCGGGATCGGCATCCTGATGCTGACCACCCTCGGGTTCATGGGGGTCGGCGACATCCACCGGATGAACGCCGTCAAGACGTTCCTGGCGGCCACCATCAACGGGGCGTCGGTGGTGGTGTTCGTCCGGGACGGGCTGGTGAACTGGGAGTACGCGGCGGCGATGGCCGGGGCGGCGGTCGTCGGCGGGTACGCCGGGGCCCGGGTCGCCCGCCGGCTGCCGGCCAGCTACGTCCGGTACGCGGTCATCGTCATCGGGTTCGGGCTGGCCGCGTACTACTTCGCCCGGCAGTACGGGATGTGAGCCCGGGCGTTGCCCTGTTCATCTTCCGGGCGAGCGGGGGGCGTAAGCCCCCTGATGCGTTCAAGGATCAGGGGGCTTACGCCCCCCGCTCGCCAAGAGAACACAGGCGTTCAACAAACCCCGGGGCGTCAGGCCGCCCGGGTCAGCTTGACCCGGAGGTGGGCCGCCTGGCGGAGCCGGATGTCGTCCGGGGCGTCCGGGTCGTACACCAGCGGGCCCCGGTCCTTGGCCACGAACTTCAGCACCTCGAACGCCCGCCGCCGCAGGACCGGGTCCCGCCGTTCCAGGGCGTCCAACAGCGGCTCGACCGCGGCCGGCCCCTTCGCCACCACCTCGACGGTGGCCGCCTTGACGGTGGCGTCGTCGGCCAGGCCCTCGACCGCCCGGCGGAGCAACTCCAGCCCGAGCATCCCGCCGACCGCCCCGGTGAACCCGCCGGCGGCCGGGGCGGGCGGCGCGGGCGGGAACGGGGCCGGCTGGGGGAACTGGAGCGGGGTTGAGTACGGAGACCCCACCCCCGTCCCCTCCCCCGCGGGGGGAGGGGGGGCGGGCGCGGAGACCCCACCCCCTAACCCCCTCCCCCGCGGGGGGAGGGGGGACCGGACATCCGGCTCGGGGCGTCCTCCCCCTCTCCCTGCGGGGGAGGGGGCCGGGGGGAGGGGTCGGCTCGGGGCTTCCTCTCCGTCCCCCCGCGGGAGGGGGCTAGGGGGTGGGGTCTTGGTTGGGTCCCCCCTCCCCCCGCGGGGGAGGGGGTTAGGGGGTGGGGTTACGGCCTTCGCCGGCTCCGGCCCGGGGCCGGCCCGGTCGATCCGCGGGGCCGCCGCGACCGGGGCCGCGGTGGTCGTCGGGCCGCCACCCGGGACGGTCTGCGACCGCGCGGCGAAGTGCCGGGTGAACCCGTCCTCCTCGAAGCTCCGGCCGAGGTAGGCGTCGATCGCCTTCTGGTCGTTCACCAGCTCGTGCGGGGTCCCGTGGGTGACCACCTTCCCGTCCGAGATCAGGTACACCCGGTCGGCCGACCGGAACACCTCCCGGACGTTGTGGTCGGTGATGAGGATCCCGATCCCGGCGTCGGCCAGGTCGCGGATGTTCCGCCGGATGTCCTCGGTCGTCTTCGGGTCGACGGCCGCGAACGGCTCGTCCAGCAGGATCAGGAGCGGCTCGCAGACCAGGCAGCGGGCGATCTCCAGCCGCCGCTTCTCGCCCCCCGAGCACTTCTGGGCGATGTTCTTGCGGACGTGGTCGAGCTTGAACCGGGCCAGGGCCTCGTCGGTCCGCTCCCGCCGCTCCCGGGCGGTCAGCTTGCGGCCGAGGGTCCGGCTCCGGGGCAGGGCCTCCAGGATGGCCAGCAGGTTCTTCTCGACCGACAGCTTGCGGAAGACGCTCGGCTCCTGGGACAGGTAGCCCATCCCGAGCCGGGCCCGGCGGTACATCGGCAGCCCGGTCACGTCCGCGCCGCCGAAGACGACCCGCCCGCCGTTCGGGGTGATCTGGCCGGTGGCCATCCGGAAGCTGGTCGTCTTGCCGGCCCCGTTCGGGCCGAGCAGCCCGACCACCTCGCCCGGGTCGACGGCGAACGACACGCCGTTGACGACCGCCCGCCGGCCGAACCGCTTGACCAGCCCGTCCACTTCCAGCAGCGGCATCCCGTACCCCCTGCGGGGGTAAGCACGAAATTCGCAGCACGAAACCCGAACCCGGTCATCCGGTATTCGGGTTTCGCGCTTCGGATTTCGTACTCACCGGCTGCCGGGTGATACCCGAACCGGGCGGGGGGCACAAGTTGAAGCGGGGGCGGGTTTGGTTCGGGCGGCACGGGCATTCCGGCCTGTGCCGCTTCGGGGGCACAGGCCGGAATGCCCGTGCCGCCCGGGCGCGGATGTGATGGGGGCGAACGGCCCGGCCGGTCAGGGCCGGGCGGCCTGGGCGGCCAGGAGGTCGCGGACGGCCCGGCGGAGCATCTGGCCGGTGGTCATCCCCCGCCGGCGGGCGGCCGCCTCCAGCTCGGCCGCCTGCCGCCGCGTGAGCAAGAGCGGCAGTTCGACCACTTCCAGGTCCTGGCGGGCGACCTCCGCCGGGGCGGTTTCGATCGTCGGGGGCACGCGGTCACCTGTGTCGGTAGGGGGGTCCATTTCGGCATCCCCGCGGCGGGCGCCCGCGGTCCGGGTCCGTTCCGGCCGTCGCCGACCCGGGGGCATGCTACCCCGGCCGGGCGGGGGCGGCAAGAAGCCTTGCCCGGCCGGGTTGCGGCCGGGAATCGGGGCAACTCCCGTTCCGGATCGGGCGGTCGTTCGGCCAGGGGGGCGGACGGCGGCAGCACCGGCGGGGTCGATGCCTCGGGATGTCCGGCCGTCGTCGGGGTGAAAAGCAACTCGGGTGCCGCGGGCCGGTGAGTTTCCCCCGAGTACGGATCAGCCACGATTGACAGGTGATTTGCGACCTGTGGCCCCCGATGGGTACGGCCGGGCGGAATGGGGGTCGCCGCGTCCGCCGGCAGTCCGTGCATCGATCCGGGCAAGGGCGGGGGAGGTCGCCGGCCGGCTGTACCGATCGGGCCGGTCAGACCCGGGACGCCGGCCGGGGGAGATGGGAAACCGGGGAAAAGGGTTGTGCCCGGCCGAAACCGGGCGAAAATACAGGAACGATTCCCGGCGGGCGAACCGGGCCGGTGGGCCCTTGCCCCGGCCGCCGGCGGCTACCCACCAGCGCGGAGCGGCACCGATGTCCAGCCCCCCCGACCACGGGCCCCTGACCCCGAACCCGCCCGGCCGCCGGCCCGACCACGTCCCCGACCCGTCGTCGGGCGGGGAGGACGACAGCGCGTTCGCCCTCCCGGGGCCGGACGACATGGAGGGGTTCGGGCTGTCCGACCCGGGCCGCCTGTCCGGGGTGAACCTGTCCGCCGGGAGCGGCGGGTCGGGGAGCGAGGCCGACTGGCTCCCGCCGCTGCCCGGCGACGACCCGGCCGGGAGCAACGCCGAGTTCGACCTGCCCCCGCTCGGGGACGGCGGCGAGTCGTCCCTGTTCGGGGAAGGTCCGCCGGCGGCGGCCCTGCACGTCGAGCCGGCGTTCGAGTCGGAGGAGGTGCCGTTCGCCGAGGTCCTGCCGGTGCTCGAGCCGGAGTCGCCGGAGGAGCTGGCCGCCGAAGCCGGCTCGTCCGACGGCGGGTCCGACCTCGACCTGCTCGGGCCGGTCGAGCCCGGGGCCGGGTGGTTCGACTCCCACTCCGACCCGTCCCGGGGGGAGGAGGCCGACCTGGGCGGCGAGCTGCCGCTGGCCGACGACTCGTCGAACATCCTCGGCCGGCTGGCCGCCCCCCGCGGCCGGCCCGGGGACTCGTCGGCCGTCCGGCTGGAGGCCCCCGGGACGGACGGGACGCTGGCCGACGAGCCGCCCCGAGCCGAGCGGGCCGAGCGGGCCGAGCGGGCCAAGGACCCGACCGACCTGGAGGCCGAGCCGCTCCCGGCCGGGTTCGATTCGGCGGCCGTTGCCGGGCCGACCGCCCCGGAACTCGACCTCGGGTCGGGCGGCCGGGCCGACGACATCCTGGCGGCCGCCGGCGAGCAGCCGTACCTGCCCGGCGGCACGTCGAGCATTTTCACCGGGCTGCCGGCCGCCGGGTCGACCGGCGCGGCCGACGCGGACGCGGACGCCGACGTGGCCGACGCGGTCGAGTTCTCCGACCACCCGGAGACCCGGCCGGCCGCCGACTCCG
>JAIEQO010000820.1 GCA_019747655.1 Gemmataceae bacterium
GCTCGCCCTGGCCGGGTTCGGGCTCGGCCTGTGGGCCGTCCTCCGCGGCCCGGTCGGCTGAGCGACACACCTACCACGACGGGGGGCGACGGGCATGTGCGGGCTGGCCGGATTCCTGGACCCGTCCGGCGGGCACGGGGCGGACGAGCTGCGGGCCGTCGCGGCCCGGATGGCCGACACCATCCACCACCGCGGGCCGGACGACGCCGGCACCTGGGCCGACCCGGCCGCCGGGGTCGCCTTCGGGTTCCGCCGGCTGGCCATCATCGACCTGTCGGCCGAGGGCCACCAGCCGATGGCCTCGGCCACCGGCCGGTACGTCCTGGCGTTCAACGGCGAAATCTTCAACTTCGACGCCCTCCGGACGGAACTAACCGCGGCCGGGAAGGCCCCGGCGTTCCGCGGGCACTCGGACACCGAGGTGATGCTGGCGGCGTTCGAGGCGTGGGGCGTGGAGCCGGCCGTCCGCCGGTTCGTCGGGCAGTTCGGGTTCGCCCTCTGGGACCGCCACGACCGCCGGCTCCACCTCTGCCGCGACCGGCTCGGCGAGAAGCCGCTGTACTACGGCTGGGCCGGCCGGGTGCTCCTGTTCGGGTCCGAGCTGAAGGCCCTGAAGGCCCACCCGGCGTTCCGGGCCGAGGTCAGCCGGGACGCCCTGGCCCTGTACCTGCGGCACAGCTACGTCCCGGCCCCGCACTCGATCTACGCCGGCGTCCACAAGCTCCCCCCGGCCAGCATCCTGACCGTCGACCCGGCCGCCCCGCCCGGTTCGGCCGTCCCGGTCCCATACTGGTCGGCCCGGGCCGCGGCCGAGACCGGAGCCACGGACCCCTTCGCCGGGACGGAGGCCGAGTGCCTGGACGAACTCGACCGCCTGATCCGGGATGCCGTCCGGCAGGAGATGGTGGCCGATGTGCCGCTCGGGGCGTTCCTGTCCGGCGGGGTCGACTCGTCGCTCATCGTCAGCCTGATGCAGGCCCAGAGTTCCCGCCCGGTGAAGACCTTCACCATCGGGTTCGGGGAGCCCGGGTTCGACGAGGCCGGGCACGCCCGGGCGGTCGCCAAGCACCTCGGGACCGACCACACCGAGCTGTACCTGAGCGCGGCCGACGCCCGGGCGGTCATCCCGCGGCTGCCGGCCCTGAACGACGAGCCGTTCGCCGACTCGTCCCAGGTGCCGACGTTCGCCGTCTGCCAGCTCGCCCGCCGGTCCGTCACCGTCGCCCTGTCCGGGGACGCCGGGGACGAGCTGTTCGCCGGGTACACCCGGTACGCCCGGGTCGGGGCGGCGTGGCGGGCGGCCCGGCGGGTCCCGCGGCCGCTCCGGGGGGCGGTCGCCGGGGCCCTCACGGCGGTGTCCCCGACCGGCTGGGACCGGGCGTTCGCGGCCGCCCGGCCGGTGCTGCGGGGCCGGCTCGCCCGGTGGGCGGTCGGGGACAAGGTCCACAAGTTCGCCGACGCCGTCCGCTCGGCCGACAGCCCGGAGCGGCTGTACCACTCGCTGATGGCCAAGTGGGTGCAAACCGACCGGCTGGTGGCCGGGGCGGCGGCCCCCCGCTTCCCCGGCAACGGCGGCCCGGCCGGGGTGGCGTTCACCCAGCGGCTCCAGACCTACGACCTCGGGACCTACCTCCCGGACGACATCCTGGCCAAGGTCGACCGGGCCAGCATGGCCGTCAGCCTGGAGGTCCGGGTGCCGCTGTTGGACCACCGGGTCGTCGAGTTCGCCGCCCGGGTCCCGGACCGGCTGAAGGCCCCGGACGGGCGGGGAAAGTACCCGCTCCGCCGGCTCTTGGACCGGTACGTCCCGCGGGAGCTGATCGACCGCCCGAAGATGGGGTTCGTGGTCCCGGTCGGGGAGTGGGTCCGGGGCCCCTTGCGGGACTGGGCCGAGGCCCTCCTGGACGAGCCCCGGCTCCGCCGGGAGGGCTACCTCGACCCGCGACCGGTCCGCCGGAAGTGGGCCGAGCACCTGGCCGGCCGGCGGGACTGGACGACCGAGCTGTGGACCGTCCTGATGTTCCAGGCCTGGCTGGACGCCGCGTGACGGGTCCGCGCTCCGACCCGGGGCGTTGCCCCGGGCTATGCTGTGCCAGCCCTTCAGGCTGGGGGATCATCGATACGCCCGCAGGCTGACGGCCTGCCACAACATGGCCCGGGGCAACGCCCCGGGGCAACTACCGCCGACCGAGGCCGCCGCGTGACTGTCACCCCGCTCGAACTGGCCTGCTGGCTCTGCCTGGCGGTGGTGGTGTTCGCCTACGCCGGCTACCCGGTGCTGGTCTACGCCCTGGCGAAGCTGTTCGGCCGGCGGCCGGAGCCGCCCCCGGCCGACGACGCCCACCTACCCACGGTGTCGCTGCTCATCGCCGCGTACAACGAGGAGGTGGACATCGAGGCCCGGGTCCTCAACCTCCTCCAGCTCGACTACCCGAGGGGCAAGCTCGAACTGGTCATCGCCTCGGACGGCAGCACCGACCGGACGAACGAGATCGTCCGGAAGTACGAGCCGGCCGGGGTCAAGCTCGTCGCCTACCCCGAGAATAAGGGGAAGGCGACGGTCCTGAACCGAACCCTCCCGACGCTCTCGGGCGAGGTGGTGGCCCTGTCCGACGCCAACACCCACTGGGCCCCGGACGCCCTGCGGAACCTGGCCCGGTGGTTCGCCGACCCGGCCGTCGGGGTGGTGTGCGGGAAGCTCGTCCTGGTCGACCCGGCGACCGGCCGGAACGTCGACGGGCTGTACTGGAAGTACGAGACGTTCCTGAAGAAGTGCGAGAGCAAGCTCGGGGCGCTACTCGGCGCCAACGGGGCCATCTACGCCGTCCGCAAGTCGCATTTCCCGACCGTCCAGCCCGGGACGCTGATCGACGACTTTGTGATCCCGATGAACGCCCGCCGGGCGACCGGCTGCCGGGTGGTGTACGACACCAAGGCGGTGGCCAGCGAGGAGACGGCCCCGACGATCCGGGCCGAGTTCCGCCGCCGGGTCCGGATCGGGGCCGGCGGCTATCAAAGCATCGCGCTCTTGTGGCCGCTGTTGTCCCCGGCCCACGGGTGGGTGGCCCTGACCTTCTTCTGCCACAAGATCATCCGCTGGGTCTGCCCGTTCTTCCTGCTGGCCGGGCTGGTCCTGAACCTCCTCCTGTTCCTCGATCCGTCGGCCGACCACACGTTGGCCGGGTGGCTGTTGGCCGCCCAGCTCGGGTTCTACGCGGCGGCGGTGGCCGGCAACTGGCTCCCGGCCCGGCCGCGGTGGCTGCGGTTCCTCCGCCTGCCGACGCTGTTCACGTCGATGAACGTGGCCCTGTTCTTCGGCTTCTTCCGCTGGCTGTTCGGCCCGAAGACCGGCACCTGGAAGCGGACCGACCGGACCCCGCCGGGCCGGGAGTTTGGAGTTTCGAGTCCCGAGTTTCGAGTCCCGAACCCGTCACATCAACCCCCGTCGCCCGGCGCGACGCCCCGTAAGCACTCGAAACTTTGAACTCGACACTCGAAACTCTGGCCGCGGTCGCGCTGCGGGCCCTCGGGCGGCCGAAGAACCTCGACCGGTGGCTGCCGTACAACCTCTTCCCGCCGGCCCGCCGGCACCCGCCGGGCCGGCCGGTCGAGGTCCTGATCGCCGTCTGCGACCACTTCGAGCCGAGGCGGGGGAACGCCTCCCCGGAAAAGGCGAAGGCCCGGCTCGACCGCTGGACGGCCGAGTACCCCCGGCTCTTCGGCGACTTCCGAGACAGCGGCGGGGTCCCGCCCCAACACACCTACTTCTACCCGGCCGACGAGTACGAGCCCGAGCACGCCGACCGGATCGCCGCCCTCTGCCGGACCGGGCTCGGCGAGATGGAGGTCCACCTCCACCACGACGGCGACACCGCCGACAGCTTGAGGAAGATTCTGACCGAGTTCCGCGACACCCTCGCCGACCGGCACGGGGTCCTCGGCCGGGACAAGGGGACCGGCCGGCCGGTGTACGGGTTCATCCACGGCAACTGGGCCCTCGACAACTCCCGCCCGGACGGCAGGTGGTGCGGGGTGAACAACGAGCTGGACGTGCTCCGGGAAACCGGCTGCTACGCCGACTTCACCCTCCCGTCGGCCCCGAGCGACACCCAGACCCGGACGGTCAACCGCATCTACTGGGCGGTCGACGACCCCACCCGGCCGAAGTCGCACGACACCGGTGTCCGGCTCGGGACGGCCCCCCGCCCGGCCGACAGCCTGCTGATGATCCAGGGGCCGCTGCTGCTGGACTGGGGCCGCCGGAAGTGGGGGCTGATGCCCGGGATCGAGAACGCCGACCTGACCCACGCCCTGCCCCCGGACGGGCGGCGGCTCGGGCTGTGGCTGCGGGCCGGGGTCCACGTCCCCACCCGCCCGGAGTGGGTGTTCGTCAAGCTCCACACCCACGGGCTGAACGAGCCGAACCAGGACGCCCTGCTCGGCCCGCCGATGGCGGCGTTTCACAAGGCCCTGCGGGACCGGGCCGACCGCGACCCGCTCTTCCGGTTCCACTACGTCACCGCCCGGGAGCTGGCCAACCTGGCCCTGGCGGCCGAGGCCGGGGCGGATGTCACCGTGGCCGAGGCCCGGTCGTACCGGTACGCCCCGCCGGGGTGAAATTCCCGCCCGTCCTGAAAGATCGACTTCCGCACCACCCGGCCGGTGCTATTGTGATAGCACCGCTACGACCCGCACCGCCGACCCGGTCCCCCGGCCGCCCTCCCATGCGCTACACCGTCCGCTGGCTGTACGTCCTCAAGGTGGCGGTCGTCCTGGCCGTCGTCGCGGCCGCGGTGGCCGGCGTCCACCACTGGCAGGTCGGCAAGCAGCAGGGGGCGTTCCTGGCCCAGGCCGACCGGGCCCGGGAGGCCGGCGACCCGGCCTCCGAGGTCAGCCTGCTCCAGCGGTACCTGGTGGTCCGGCCGGACGACACCGACGCCCGGGTGCGGCTGGCCCGGCTGCGGGCGGCGGCGGCCCGGACCCGGGACCAGCGGCTGGCCGCCATGGAGGTCCTCGACGACGCCATCCGCAACG
Source organism: Gemmataceae bacterium (assembly GCA_019747655.1). Classification (GTDB taxonomy): domain Bacteria; phylum Planctomycetota; class Planctomycetia; order Gemmatales; family Gemmataceae; genus Urbifossiella. The sequence goes on from JAIEQO010000820.1 coordinate 5,035, forward strand.
CCCCGCCGGACGACGCCCTGCTGCGGTTCGCCGTCGAGACGTACATGGCCCCGGAGTTCGGGCTGTACGACCAGGCCCGGGTCCATCTGGGCACCCTGATCGACCGGAACCCGGCCGACGGCCGGCTGGAGGACCAGTACGCCCAGTGCCTGATCGCGGCCCGGAAGTTCCCGGAGGCCGCCGACCGGCTCGGGAAGGCGGTCAAGAAGACCCCGGGCCTGGTCGAGGCGTACACCCGGCTGGTCGCGGTCCTCCAGGTGGACGAGGGGTCGCTGGCCAAGGACAAGACGGACGCGGTGGTGGCGGAGATGCTGGCGAAAAACCCGGCCCAGGCCCCGGCCGGGGCGAAGGAGTGGGGCCAGAAGGAGAAGGAGGCGGGGGTCAAGGCGGCCCTGGCGGCGGTCCGGTACTGGCGGCAGGCCGGGCCCCGGGGGCAGCCGGCGGAGGTCGCGGCCAAGAAGGTGGCCGAGGCCCAGAAGCTGAAGACGGGCGTGACCGTGACCGTCGGGCGGGCGATCGGGCAACTGGTGCGGGACGCCCGGGACCTCGCCCCGGACGACCTGGACGTGCTGCTGGCGGCCGCCCGGGACGCCTACGACCAGGCCCAGGAGGCGGTCGCGGCCAGGGAACCGGCGGCGAAGACGGACGCGATGAAGGAAGCCCGCAAGCTGCTCGAGCGGGCGGTCGAGAAGCACCCGAAGGAGGCCCGGGCGTACCTGGCGGCGGCCGCACTGGAGGCGGACGACCGGAACCCGGCCGAGGCCGCGAAGATCGCCCGCCAGGGGGTCGACGCGATCCCCGGGTCGACCCAGTTGTTGGCCGCCCTGGCCGGCTACCAGGTTCAGGACGGGAAACCGGCCGAGGCCGAACAGACCCTCGGCCGCCTCCAGGCGGCCGGGTACCCGGATGCCAAGCTGACCTTCCTCCGGGCCCAGGCCCGGGCCGCCCGGGAGGAGTGGGAGGAGGCGGCCGCCCTGCTCGGCGGGCTGGCCGCCAAGTACCAGCGGGAGCTGGCCGACGACCCGGCCTTCGCCCGCCAGGTCCAGTTCGCCCACGCCCGGGCCCTGGAGCAGCTCGGGGAACAGGACCGGCGGCTGGCCGCCGCCCGCCGGGCCGTCCCGGCCGACCCGGCCGACCCGCTCTGGGTCCCGGCCCAGGTGGCGGTGGCC
>JAIEQO010000030.1 GCA_019747655.1 Gemmataceae bacterium
GACCGCAGCCGGGTCGGGGTCATGGCGGGCTCCGGGTGACTACCAGCATAAGCCCCGCAGCCGGCGGGACGGCACGAGAAACTGGTCCGCCTTCCGGCGGCGGCAGACCTGTTGACCCTGGCTCTGGTCCGGTCGGGCGGGTAAAGTCGCAGGAAAATCTTCGCCAGCGCGGTCACATTCTCTCCACGACCGGGGGTGTATCTGATGACGCCGACCGACGGGCCCCGGCCGGACTCGGCCGAAACCATCGGCCTGCTCGACCGGGCCGCGGCCGGCGACCCGGCCGCCGCGAACGAACTCCTGGCCCGTCACCGGCCGTCCGTCCGGGCGTTCGTCGACCTCCACCTCGGCCCCGACCTGCGGGCCCGGGTGGACGCCTCGGACGTGGCCCAGGAGGCATTGGCCGAGCTGGCCCGGCGGCTCCCGGACTACCTGGCCCGGGACCCGATGCCGTTCCACCTGTGGGCCCGGAAGACCGCCTACGAGCGGCTCCTGAACGCCCGCCGGGCCCACCGGGCGGCCGGCCGCGATGTCGCCCGGGAGGCGGCCGCCCCGGACCACTCGTCCGTCGCCCTGGCCCGCACCCTGCTCGCCCCCGGGCCGACCCCGAGCGAGGCGGCGGCCGGCCGCGAGCTGGAGGGGCTGGCGGCCGCGGCGGTCGAGGGGCTGGCCGAGGCCGACCGAGAAATCCTGCTCCTGCGGCACGCCGAGGACCTGCCCTACGACGAGATCGGGGCCCTGCTGGGGATCGACCCGGCGGCTGCCCGGAAGCGGTACGGGCGGGCCCTGGTCCGGCTCCAGCAGGCCCTGGCCGACCGCGGCATCCTGGGGGACCCGTGATGGCCGAAGGGACCGCCGACCGGACCGACCCGGCGGAGGAGCTGGTGGCCGCGGTGGTGGACGACTTCCGGGCCCGGGCCGCCCGCGGCGAGGCCCCGGACCCGGCCGAGTACGCCGCCCGCCACCCCGAGGCGGCCGGCCTCATCCGCCGGGTGCTGGCGGCCGTCCGGCTGGCCCCGCGGCCGGCTCCGACGCCCACAGGCCCACCCCGCGAGCTGGGCGACTTCCGGATCGTCCGCGAAGTCGGCCGGGGCGGGATGGGGGTCGTCTACGAGGCCGAGCAGCTCTCCCTCGGCCGGCGGGTCGCGCTCAAGGTGCTGCCGTTCGCGGCCGTCCTCGACCCCCGCCACCTCCAGCGATTCAAGAACGAGGCCCGGGCCGCCGCCTCCCTCGACCACCCGCACGCGGTCAAGGTGTTCGGGGTCGGGGAGGACCGGGGCGTTCACTACCTGGCGATGCAGTTCGTCGACGGCCGGTCGCTGGCCGACCTGATCCGCGAGCGGCGGGGCGAGGCGTCCCCGGCCGGCTCCCGGGATCCGACCCGCGATCTCGCCCCGGACCCGACCCCGCCCCAAGCCGCTCCGCCGTCCGGCAGCCGGTCGCCGGCCGACGCCGCCTACGTCCGCCGGGTTGCCGAATGGACCGCCCAGGCGGCCGACGCCCTGGAGCACGCCCACGGCCTCGGCGTCGTCCACCGGGATATCAAGCCGGGCAACCTCCTGGTGGACGGCCGCGGGCACCTGTTCGTGGCCGACTTCGGGCTGGCCCGGGTCGGGGCCGACCCCGGCGTTACCGGCACTGGCGACGTGCTCGGGACGGTCCGGTACATGTCTCCGGAGCAGGCCCAGGCGAAGCACGGGCTGGTCGACCACCGCAGCGACGTGTACTCCCTCGGGGCGACGCTGTACGAGCTGCTGACGCTGGCCCCGGCCTTCCCCGGGGACGACCCGCGGGCGGTCCTGAACGATGTCATCTCCGTCGACCCGGTCCGCCCGCGGGCGCTCGACCGTCGGGTCCCGAAGGACCTGGAGACGGTCGCCCTCAAGTGCCTGGAGAAGGACCCGGCCCGGCGGTACGCCACGGCCGGGGAGCTGGCCGCCGACCTCCGCCGGTTCCTGGCCGGCGAGCCGGTCCGGGCCAAGCGGCCGACGGCCCGGCGGCGGGCGTGGGGGTGGGTCCGGCGGAACCCGGCCCGGACCGGGTTGTTGGCGGTCGCGGGCGTGGCCCTGGCGGGCGGGGTAGCCGGGCTGCTGTGGCACAACGCCCGGCTGCGGGAGGCGGCCGACCGAGAGCGTAGCCTGGCCGGGCAGGCGGCCCGGCAGAAGGAGGCGGCGGACCGCCAGCGGGACGCGGCCCGCCGGGCGGTCGACGACATGTACACCCAGGTGGCCGAGCGGTGGCTGGCCGACGCGCCGGGCCTCCAGCCCCTCCAGCGGGAGTTCCTCCTCAAGGCGCTGAGCCACTACGACGAGCTGGCGGCCGAGGACGGGGGGACGCCGGCCGGGGGGGCCGACGCCGCTCGGGCGGCCGCGCGGGTGGGCGTGATCGAGTACCGGCTCGGCCGGTACGCGGAGGCGGAGAAGGTCCTCGACCGGGCGGTCGCGGCGTTCCGGGCCCTGGCCGCCGAGGAGCCCGACCACCCGGGCCACCGGCCGGACCTGGCCGACGCCCTCAACACCCTGGGCGGGGTGTACCGGGCGACCGGCCGCCGGCCGGAGGCCGAGCGGGCCTGGGGCGAGATGCTCGGGGTGCTGGGGCCGGCCGCCGAGGCCGACCCGCGGGGGCGGCGGCTGCTCGTCATGGGGGCCCATAACCTGGGCGTGCTCCTGTCCGAGGAGGGGCGGGGGAAGGAGGCCGAGTCGGTCCTCCGCCGGGCGCTGGCGCTCTGCGAGCGGTCCCCCGACGGCCGCCCGCCGGACGACGGCCGCCGGTTCCTGCCCGGCGTGCGGATGACCCTGGGGCAGGTCTGCGCCCAGACCGGCCGGCCGGCCGAGGCGGAGAAACTCTACCGGGCCGGGCTGGACGACCTCGGGGAGGCGGCCCCCGAACGGGACGCTTTGGTCGGCCCGGCCTGGGCGCGGCTGCGGGCCATGCTATACCTCAACCTGGGGGTGCTGCGAGCCAATGCCGGCCGGCGCAAGGAGGCCGAAGGGCCGCTCCGGGAGGCGGAGGCCGGTCTGGAACGGCTGGCGGCTCTGTACCCGGCCGTCACCGAATACCGGGAGCACCTGGGGAGCGCCCGGATCAACCTGGGGAAGGTGTTCCGCGACTCCGGCCGCCCGGCCGAGGCCGAGCCGGTCTTCCGCCGGGGGCTCGACACCTTGCGGCAACTGGCGGCGGAGGTCCCGGACCAGCCCAACCCACGGGTGCTGCTGGCCGACGTGTGCGATGCCCTCGGCAACCTGATGGAGGGCGCCGGCCGGGCGGCGGAGGCAGAGCCGCTGCTCCGCGAGGGCCTGGCCGCTCTGGAGCCGGTCGCGGACCGGCCGGGCGGCCCGCCGCCGCTCCGCCAGCTCCTGGCCCGCCGGTCCTTCAACCACGCCAAGACGCTCTCGGACTTGGGCCGACCGGGGGAGGCGGGGGAGGCGTACCGGCGGTCGATCAGGGTTCTGACCCGGCTGGCCGACGAGTTCCCCGGCGAGGCCGAGCACCGCCGCGACCTGGCCCGCTGCCTGAACAACCTCGGCTTCTTGTACGTCGAGGCCGGGGACTGTGCCCGGGCCGAGGACGCCTGGCAGGCGGCCCTGCGGCACGACCCGGGCCACGCCGGGGCGAGGGCGAACCTGAACCGCCTCCGCGGCGCGGGCACGGGGAGGCCGCCCGGGAAGAAGTAGTGTCGGCGGGCGGACCTCTCGATCACCTCCTGTTCGCCCACCGGATGAATTCCCGCCCGCCCCGAACGGTCGGGCGGGGCCGTTTTCAGGGTCACATCTCCCCGCCGGCCGGGGGTGTAGCGGTAGACCCGCACCGCTCACCCGCCGCCGGCCTCGCCCGGCGGTCCCAACCCGGAGTCCGTCATGCCCGCCCGCACCCACCTCCCGCGCACCCGGCTCGGGATCGAAGCCCTCGAAGACCGCACCCAGCCGTCCACCGGCGGCCTCCTCGACCCGACGTTCGGCACCGGCGGGGTGGCGAACACGGCCGTCGTCACCACCGGCCCCCGCATGAGCACCACCGGCGGCGTCAGCCTCACCCAGCCGGACGGCAAGACGGTGGTGGCCGGGGCCCACTACAGCCAGACCTCGTTCAACGTCGGGTACGTCGACGTGGCCCGGTACAACGCGAACGGCACCCTCGACACCACCTTCGACGGGGACGGCATGGTCAGCACCAAGTACGGCTACCGGCTGGGGGTTTCTGGCGTCGCCCTGGACCCGACGACCAACAAGCTCCTCGTCCTCCGCCGGGGCGGCGGGAACACGACCCTCAGCCGGTACAACGCCAACGGCGGCCTGGACAAGACGTTCGGCGGCGGCAAGGGGGAAGTCTCGGTCGCGTTCCCGGGCACCCTCGGCTTCTTCCCCACCGGGATGACCGTCCAGTCGGTCGGCGGGGTCACGAAGCTGCTGGCCTACGGGATGGTCGACACCGCCTACACGAACGGCCGGTACAACACCGTCTTCGGCCTCACCCGGATCAACTGGGACGGCACCCCGGACACCTCCTTCGGGACCGGCGGGCGGGTGACGAACGACCTGACCCCGACCCTGACCGGGACCGACCGGATCAGCTCGGCGGTCGTCCAGCCGGACGGCAAGATCGTGGTGGTCGGGAAGTCGGACTACAACAGCTACGCCGTCAGCCAAGCGGTCGTCGCCCGGTACACCGCGGCCGGGGCCCTCGACCCGACGTTCGGGTCGGGCGGGGTGTCCGCCCTCCTGGTCGGCCCGACGACGGACGGGAACGCGGTCGCCCTCCAGCCGGACGGCAAGATCGTGGTCGGCGGGTCCGCCCAGGTCGACTACCTCGACGCCCTGGTGGCCCGCTTCAACCCGAACGGATCCCTGGACGGGACGTTCCGGGGCGGCGGGTACTTCACCACCGACTTGGTCGACCCGGGCCACAACGACTACATCGCCGGGCTGGCCATCCAGGCCGACGGGCGGATCGTGGCCGGGGCCGTGACGGAGGACGTGGCCAACGGCTCCGTCCTGCTCCGGTACAACGCCGACGGGTCGGCCGACGCGACGTTCGGCGGGGCCGGGCGGGTGGTCTCCCCGGTGGGGATCAACGTCCGGCTTCAGGGGGACGGGAAGGTCGTGGTCAGCGGGGCCTCCAACGGCCGGCTCGCGGCGGCCCGGTTCCTGATGTCGGCCCCGCAGGTCGGGTCGTTCGCGGCCGCCCAGGTCGGCGGCTCGGTCGCCCTGACGGCCGGCGGGATCACCGGGACCAACCCCGGGGCGACGGTCGTGCAGGTCAAGTTCTACCGGGACAGCAACGGGGACGGGAAGCTGGACGCCAGCGACACCCTGCTCGGGACCGGCACCCAGAACCCGGACGGGACCTGGACGCTGGCGGTCGCCCTGGCCCCAGGGTCGTACACCCTGTTCGCCGTGGCGACCGACAGCCTCGGGGCGGTCGGCGACCCGGCGTCGCTCGGCCTCCCGGTGGTGTAATCCGATGACCGCCCGGCCCCGGCATTACTTGCCGGGGCGGGTGCCCGGGCCGGACAGGACGAAGGCCGCCCACAGGGCCGGGTGGCCCTTCCCCGCGGCCGCCGGGGGCTTGGCCGGGGGCAGGTCGTCCCGGTCCTTGTCCCCCGGGACCGGGCCCCGCCGGGCCAGCGCCAGCAGCTCCTCCGGGCCGGCCCGGTAGACCGCGAGCTGGGCCCGCCGGAGGGCCTCGATGGGGGGCCGGTTCCCCTCCCAGAGCTGGCGGTAGAACTCGCCCATCAGGGCGGCCGTGGCCTGGTCGTCGACCTTCCACAGGGACGCCACCACGTCCCGGCAGCCGGCCACGTGGAACGCCCGGGCCAGCCCGAACACCCCCTCCCCGCCGGCCACGTCCCCCAGCCCGGTGTCGCACGCCGACAGGACCGCCAGCTCCAGCCCGCTCAGGTCGCGGTCGACGAGGTGGTCGCCGGTGACGATCCCCCGGCCGGGGGTGCCCGGGCGGTTGGCCCCTGCGAACACGAGCCCGCTCATCACCAGCGGGTTGTTGACCGCCGCCCCGACCCGCTCCCCGCTCCGCACCTCGAACAGCTTCGGGTCGAGTTGCGACAGGCCGCGGAACGACGGGTCGGCGAAGAACCCGTGGGTGGCCAGATGCGCGTACCGGGCCCGGGGGAGTTCCGCGAGAAGGCGGTCGGCGGACGCCTCGGGGCCGCTCAGCCGGCGGGCCGGGAGGCCCTTCCGGGCGGCCGCGGCGGCGACGGCCTCGGCCTCGGCGGCGGCCCCG
>JAIEQO010000244.1 GCA_019747655.1 Gemmataceae bacterium
GTTCCTGGAGCACCCGGCCGCCGCCCCCGAAGTCACCGCCCCCCACGAGCCGGACCCGGCCACCGGCTCCCACGACCCGGCCGGCGGCCCGTCGCCCGCCGCGCCGCCGGCCGGTGGGACGGTCGGGCCGTACAAGCTGCTGGAGGTGATCGGTGAGGGCGGGATGGGGACCGTGTGGATGGCCGACCAGCTGCACCCGATCCGCCGGCGGGTGGCCCTGAAGGTCATCAAGCCGGGGATGGACTCGCGGGCGGTGCTGTTGCGGTTCGAGGCCGAGCGGCAGGCCCTGGCCCTGATGGACCACCCGCACATCGCCCGGGTGCTGGACGCGGGAACCATAGGACCCCTCCCCCCGGCCGGAAGAGACCCCACCCCCTATCCCCCTCCCCCGCGGGGGGAGGGGGGACCGGACGGGCTCCCCCGGCCGCTCGGCTCGGGGCTTCCTCCCCCTCTCCCTGTGGGGGAGGGGGCCGGGGGGTGGGGTCTGTCTTCTCCCGGCCGGCCGTACTTCGTGATGGAGCTGGTCCGCGGCGTCCCCATCACCCAGTTCTGCGACGAGCGGCAACTGAGCGTGGCCGACCGGCTGCGTGTCTTCCAACAGGTGTGCGGGGCGGTGCAGCACGCCCACCAGAAGGGAGTCATCCACCGCGACCTCAAGCCGTCGAACATCCTGGTCGAGTCGCACGACGGCAAGCCGGTCCCGAAGGTCATCGATTTCGGGCTGGCGAAGGCGGTCGGGGCCGCCCCGCTGACCGACCGGAGCCTGTTCACCGGGTTCGGGGCGGTGCTGGGCACCCCGCTGTACATGGCCCCCGAGCAGGCCGACCTCGGCGCCGTCGACGTCGACACCCGGGCGGATGTTTACGCCCTCGGGGTCGTCCTGTACGAGCTGCTGACCGGGACGACGCCGGTCGAGAAGAAGCGGCTGGCGGCGGCCGCGTGGGACGAGGTCCGGCGGGTGATCCGGGAGGAGGAGCCGCCGGCCCCGAGCGCCCGGCTGAGCGGGTCGGCCGGGCGGGCGTCGGTGGCGGCCCTGCGGCGGACCGACCCGGGGAAGCTCGGCCGGTTCGTCAAGGGCGACCTCGACTGGGTGGTGATGAAGGCGCTGGCGAAGGAGCGGGGCCGGCGGTACGAGTCGGCGGCCGGGTTCGCGGCCGACATCGAGCGGTTCCTGAACCACGAGCCGGTGGCGGCCGGCCCGCCGACGGCCGGGTACAAGCTCCGCCGGTTCGTCCGGCGGAACCGGGCGGCAGTGATGGCGGCGGGGCTGATGCTGTTCGTGCTGGCGGCCGGTGCCGGGCTGAGCACCTGGCAGGCGGTCCGGGCGACGGCCGCCGAGCGGGAGGCACGGGAATCGGCCCGCGTCGCCGACGAGGAGCGGACGAAGGCCGATGCGGTGCGGGTGGTGGCTGAACAGAACGCCGAGCGGGAGCGGGCGGTACACCGCCGGGCACACGAGACGATCACGACCTTCGTCCATCACGTCGAATCGGATCTAGCTCCGTTAGTGGAGGTGACCGATGGGGTTCGGGCGATCAACTTGTTTCCGGACCTCCCGGTCGAGCTGGACTGGAACAACCGGTTCATGGTGGGGCGTGTGCTGGACTATTACGACTCGCTACCGCCCATGCAGGGCCAGACCCGGGAAGACATGGAGTTTTGGGCTCGAGCGCACGCAGATGCCGCCGGAGTTCGGAACAAGTTCGGGTACTACGACGCGGCCGCCGCACACCTCCGCCACGTCCTGGCCCTCCGGGAACGCATCGTCGGCGACAACCCGAGTGACCTAACGGGCCGCAAGTTATTGCGTGATGCGTATGAGGAACTCGCGAAGACCCTCCAGCGTGGCAAGCAGCACCAAGCGGCCATGCCCTACTGGCAGAGGGCGGTTTCGCTGTCGCAACCCGACGACCGAGGTTTTCGGTTATCTTGGGCGAAAGGTCTCGCAATGAACGGCATGGTTGATGACGCGCTAGCTGTTGTCGATTCAGTAGCGCCGAAAGGCTTCATCGAAATCTATGACGCCGCGTGCGCGATCGCATTGGCGTCAGCCGCGTGCGGGGAGGACCCAGACCGGCAGACCGCACTCGCGTCACGCGCCATGCGCATCCTTGAAACCCTCAATCGTGACGATCGCGGCAAGGGCGACTTGATCCTTCTCACTGCTCTCAAGCTCGATCCCGATTTAGCGTTGTTGCGACACCGACCGGACTTCCAGGAGTTGTTCGCCGCGGTCGCGTACAAGTACCGCCGGGCGAAGGGCCTCCCGGAGCAGGCCCCGCCCCCGCGGGAGGTGCGGCGGTGACGGCTACGGCACCCGCCGGCGCCAGTACCCCGGCCGGCGGCGGTCGTGGGCGACCGCCAGGACCAGCACCCGGGCCGGCTCCTCGACGTAGATCAGCCGGTACGGGTACTTCTTCAGCCGACAGGCCCGGGCCCCGTACCGGTCCGGCGGTCACATCGCCGGCGCGGCCCCGATCCGGGCCTCGGCGTCCAGGAACGCGGCCCGGAAGCCGGCAAGAACGCTCGCCCCCGCCCGGGCGTAGAACCGTTCCGCCTGGCGGGCCTCCCGGGCGGCCAACGGTTCGTAGTCAACCGGCGTCGTCATCGTGGTCGCCGAAGATGAGCTTGTGGGCCTCGGCCGCAGGGATCGGTATCGACCTCCCGGACCGGTAGTCGTCCAGCCGCCGCTTGATCTCCTCGGCCCAGGCCTCCTCGTAGTCGTCGTCCGGGGGGTCCTCCAGGCTGTCCATCAGTTGGACCAATAGGTCCTGCCGGCCCTCCGCGGACATCGCCAGGGCGGCCGCCGTAATCTGTTCCGGGGTCAGGGTCATCGCTCATCCTCCCACCCGGATCGTACCGGCTCGCCCCGGCGGCCACAACCGAGAACCCGAAGGGGTGGGCCGCCGACCTGCTCCGCCGGGCCGAGGCGACCCGCCGGCGGCTCGAACTCGACCGCCTCGGCCCGCACGTCGCCCCGCCGCCGCGGCCGGCCGTGAAGTGAATCGGCCGCGGCGGTACAATCCCGGCAGGAGGACCGACCATGCCGATCCACGACTGGACCCGGGTGTCCGCCGGCACCTGGCACGCCTTCCACCTGAGCTGGATCGCCGAGATCCAGGAGGCCCTGAACGACGGCCGGATGCCGCCGGACTACTACGCCCAGGCCGAGCAGATCGCCGGCCCGCTCGGGCCGGACGTGCTCACCCTCCAGGAGCCGGACCCGCCGGCCAACGGCGTCCCCCGCTACCGCCCGATCGGGGGCGACGACGGCGGGGTGGCCGTCGCCACCGCCCCGCCGCGGGCCCGGCTGACCGCCGCGGCCGAGATGAACGACTACGTCCTGAAGCGGCGGACGCTCGTCGTCCGGCACAACAGCGGGGACCGGATCGTCGCCCTGCTGGAACTCGTGTCGCCCGGCAACAAGGCCGCCCGGCACGCCCTGAACTCGTTCGTCGACAAGGCGGCCGAGGCCCTGTTCCGCGGCTACCACCTGCTGGTGGTCGACCTGTTCCCGCCCGGCAAGCGGGACCCGCACGGCATCCACGCGGCCATCTGGGGGGAGTTCAGCGACGACCCGGACCCGCTCCCGCCGGGCGAGCCGCTGACCCTGGCGGCGTACTCGGCCGGGCCGGTCAAGCGGGCGTACGTCGAGCCGACCGCGGTCGGCCGGGCGATGATCCCGATGCCACTGTTCCTGACCCCCGAGTGGTACGTCGAGGTGCCGCTGGAGGAGACCTACACGGCCGCCTACCGGGGCGTCCCGCGGAAGTGGCGGGCGGTCCTGGACGCCCCGCCCGCCGCACCGGAGCCGCCCGCGACCGAGTAGCGACGCCCCACCCGGGGTCGCCCGTGGACGACGTGAGCGAGGTCCTGGACGCCCTCGGGGCCGGCGACCCCCAGGCCGCCGGCCGGCTCCTGCCGCTCGTGTACGACGAACTCCGCAAGCTGGCCGCCGCCCGGATGGCCGCCGAGCGGCCGGACCACACCCTCGACGCCACCGGCCTCGTCCACGAGGCGTACCTGCGGCTCCTCGGCGGGCAGCGGTTCGCCGGCCGGGCCCACTTCTTCGCGGCCGCCGCCGAGGCGATGCGCCGCATCCTGGTCGAGGCCGCCCGCCGCCGGGCGACCCTCAAGCGGGGCGGGGCGGCCGCCCGCGTTCACCTGGACGAAGTCGCATCGCCGACAGCCGACCCGGACGGGCAGCTCCTGGCCGTCCACGAGGCGTTGGACGAGCTGGCCGCGGCCGACCCCGAGGCTGCCACCCTGGTCAAGCTCCGGTTCTTCGCCGGGCTGACTGCCCCGGAGGCGGCCGACGCCCTGGGGATGTCGGTCCGGTCGGCCCACGACCTGTGGGCCTACGCCCGGTCGTGGCTCCGCCGCGAGTTGGGGCCGGGGTGACGGCCGCCGGCTGGGCGCGGGCGGGTTCCGCGGGTACGATCGTCAGGGCCCGCCCCGAGGCCCGGCCCGTGCCCGACCCCACCCGCGAGTTGCCGCCCGCCGGACGCCCGACCGCCGACCCGTCCGCCGGCCTGACCGGCGACCACACGGGCGGGATCACCGTCATTCCCGGGGCGACCACCCCCACGCCGGACGGCGGCCGGCCGGAGGTGCCGGGGTACGAGCTGCTCGAAGAGATCGGCCGAGGCGGGATGGGAGTCGTCTACCGCGCGAAGGACCTCGCCTTCGGCCGGGACGTGGCCGTCAAGCTCCTCCAGGACCACTTCCCGCCCGGCGGGGTGGCGGCCCGGCGGTTCGCCGACGAGGCCCGGATCACCGGCACCCTCCAGCACCCGGGGGTGCCCGCCGCCTACCAGACGGGCACCCTGCCGGATGGTCGCCCCTTCCTGGCCATGAAGCTCATCAAGGGCCGCACCCTCGCCGACCTGATCGAGGCGAGCGGGGGGCGTCAGCCCCCTGATGGTCCGAGGAATCAGGGGGCTGACGCCCCCCGCTCGCCCGACCCCGGCTACCCCAACCTGGTGGCCGCGTTCGAGGGGGTGTGCCAGGCGGTGGGGTACGCCCACGCCCACGGGGTCGTCCACCGGGACCTGAAGCCGGCCAACGTCATGGTCGGGAGCTTCGGCGAGGTCCAGGTCATGGACTGGGGCCTGGCGAAGGTCCTGGCCGAGGGGGCGGCGGGGCCCGCGGACGCCCACGCCACCGCCCCCGGGACGGAGGTGGTGTCGGCCCGGGACGTGGGCGACCAGACGCAGGCCGGGGCGGTCCTGGGAACGGCCGCGTACATGCCGCCGGAGCAGGCGATCGGGGCGGTCGACGAGGTGGACGAGCGGAGCGACGTGTTCGGCCTCGGGGCCGTCCTGTGCGCCGTCCTGACCGGCAAGCCGCCGTACACCGGCGACTCGGCCGAGAGCAGCCGCAAGCTGGCCGCCCGGGCCCGGCTGGACGACGCCTTCGGCCGGCTGGACGGCTGCAAGGCCGACCCGGGGCTGGTCGCGCTGTGCAAGCGGTGCCTGAGCGCCGACAAGGCCGACCGCCCGGCCGACGGCGGGGAGGTGGCGAAGGCGGTCGCGGCCCTGCGGGCGGACGCCGAGGCCCGGGCCCGGCAGGCCGAGTTGGACCGCGTGAAGGCCGACGGGGAGCGGGCGAAGGCCGAGGCCGAGGCCCGGGAACAACACAAGCGGCGGCGGGTCCAACTGGCCCTCGGGTCGGCGGTCCTGTTGACCCTGCTGGCCGGCGGCGGGCTGGCCGGGTGGCAGTGGCGGCGGGCCGAGGGGGCGCTCGCCGGCGTGACCGCCGAGCAGGGGAAGACGACCCGGGCGCTGGAGGCGGTGACGGCCGAGCAGGGGCGGACGGCCGAGGCCCTAGAGGCGGTGAAGGCCGAACAGGCGAAGACGGCACAGGCCCTGGCGGACAAGACAGCCCAAGAGGAGAAGACTCGGCAGGCCCTGGAGGCGGTCCGGGCCGAGTCGGCGGCCAAGGACGAGGCCCGCGGGCAGGCCCTGGCGGCCCTCCGACAGATGACCAACGAGCTGGCCGGCGACCAGCTCGGCCGGCGGGTCGCCCTGACCGACCGGGAGCGGCAATTCCTCCGGAACGTCCTCCGGCTGTGGGAGGGGTTCGCGGCCAGCACCGGGGACGGGCCGGCCGCCGACCTCTTACGGGCGGAGGGGGCCAGCCGGGTCGGGCTGCTCCGGCACCGGCTCGGGGACGGGGCCGGGGCCGAGGAGGCGTTCCGGGCGGCCGCCGCCGCCTACGACCGGCTGGCCGCCGCCCAC
>JAIEQO010000007.1 GCA_019747655.1 Gemmataceae bacterium
CCCGACCCCGGCCCGGTGGCAGGACGCGGCCCCGGCCCCCAGGACCAGCCCGGCGGCCAGCACCACGGCCCCGACCCGGCCGCCCGGCCGGCTGTTCCGCTCGGTCATCTCGGCCCGCCCTCCCGACGCGATGGCCCGGACGATACCCGGTCCGGCCGGCGGCGGCAACCCGGGAGCGGGCTACCGGGACGCCCGGCCGACTACCGGCAGCCGGACCCGCTGGGGGGTCGGCCCCTTCACCTCGAGCACCACCAGCCCGTCCCGCAGTTCCCCGACCAGCTCGTTCTTGGGGACCGTGACCTTGAGCCGGTACGCCCCCTTCTCGCCGCGGTCGGGCAGCTTCTGGAGGTCGACTTTGAGGTACTTCGGCTGGCACTGGTCCGCGACCACGGCCAGCTCGGTCCCGGCCTTCTCGGTGACGAGGTCGGCCACCCCGGTCCCGCCGTCGGCCGAGGCGAAGGTCGGCAGGGTGATCTCCTTCGCCGCGCCGGCCAGGTACACCGGCCCGCGGACGACCGCCGACACCTGCACCTGCCGGACCTCCGACCCGGCCGTCACCCACACCGTCCGCTCGATCCGGCCGATGTCCGCCGGCCGGCCGCCGGCGGCGGACCGGACGGTGACCGGGACCCGGTAGGCGGCGGCCACCTTGTACGGCTGCCCGGACATCAACGACAGGGCGGCGGAGAACGCCTGCCGCTCGGCCTCCGACAGCGGGGCCGGCGGGCCGGCGGTGACGTGGTCCTCGCCCTCGGCCGGCCCCCCCTCGACCCGGAGGGCCGGCGGCGGCAGGGCCGGGTCGACCGCCGAGAACGCCACGAACCCGACCGTCTGCTCCGGGGCCCCGGGGGACACCTCGCCGGCGTCGAGCTTGGGCTTGTCGATCTCCACCGCCGCCGCCGGCTCGTACAGGATGCTGAACCGGTCGGCCCCGGTCCGGTCGGTCCCCTCGACCCGGCTGACGAAGTCGGCCTGGAGCGGGCGGACCGGGTTCGGCTTGACCTTGAACAGCAGCTCCAGGATGCCCCACCGGGGGGTCCAGCCGTCCGGGTTGTCGGTCCCGGCGACCTCGTACTTGACCTGCGACAGGTCCTTGACGTGGTCGATGAAGTTGTACCGCGTCCACTTGGCCGGGTCGGCCAGGGCCCGCTCGAGTTGGACGGCCGGGCCGACCATCGGGGTGGCGAACAGCCCGGCCGCCGGGCCGGGGACGAGCCCGTTGAGGGCGACCGAGGTGGCCGCCGTCCGCATCAGCTCCCGGGTCAGGTCGGCCGGCAGGACCCTTACCCGGCCACCGCTACAGGCGCCGCAGTTGACCGCCCGGAGCTGCATGACCACCTTCTCGCGGTTCCGGTTCTCGAACCAGAAGGCGGCGGAGTGCTCCTGGTCGCCGACCGGGTAGAACCCCGGGAACAGCCGGTCCGGCAGGCTGGGGGAGACGGGGTCCCACCGCCGGGCGTTGGTGGCGAACACCAGCGGGGGGACGACCGGCCCGACCGGGGCGTCAGCCTTCGGCCCCGCCGGGTCGGACGGGGTGTACCGGGAGAAGTAGGTGACGGCGAACACCAGCCCGACGAACAGGACCAGGAGGGCCGCGTACTTCAGGGCGGAGGTCATGGGGTGGTCCTGGGGCCCGGCGGCGGCTTTACCCCGTCTGGGGGCGGGTGACGGGGTTCCGGGGTCACGGCGTGGTCCGGCGGCCCCGGCGGCGTCGGGGCGGAGCGCCCATTCTACGACCGGCCGGCGGGCCGGGTTCACTCCCCGCCCCCGGGCCGGGCGAGAAGGGCGTCACCGCACAGTTACGACGACAAGAACTACGGCGAGCCGGCGGGCCAGGTAAACACACCCTCCCCAGGCGGGAGAACATCCGAGTGTCGTTTCACCGCCGCCCGGGGCGGCGGTGCGTCGCCGGGCTAATGCGAAACGCCGTTCGCGGGAACCTCCGCCCCGAGCGGCCGGAGGTGGTCGAAGAACCGCTGCCGGACCAGCTCCGGGAGAGACCGGCGAATCCCGTCCCGCGTCACCCCGGGGATGACCACCAAGCCCGGTTCGATGAACGCCGGCTCGCCCCGGCCGGTCAGCACCTCCAACTCCTGGGACAGTCGGACCGGGTCGAAGAAGGTGACGGGGTAGCGGCGGCCGTCTGGGAACTCGACCCCCCCCCCGCACAAGTGGCCTTTCATCTCCATCTCGTACTCGGCCCGGTCGTCGAATCCCGGCGGGGCGTGGTAGGTCAGCTCCGGCGTCTCGATCGTCATGGCACACCTCCCCTTCCAGTCTACACCGGGGTGAGCGGAATCTGCCCGAGCAGTTCGGCGTACCGGTCGAAGGTCATCGGGGCGACCGGTCGGATTTCGTGGTGGTTCGGGTCACGACCGATTTGGACCACTTCCAGCTCGGGCGGGATGGGTCCGACCTCGTAGGCACCGCCGAACCGGTCCAGCCAGGCCGGGTTCGTCGAAACGGATACCCCCCTCACCGGCTTGACCAGACCGGTCGCCGGGTCGATCTTCACATCGATCCGTCGGGGGGCGAGGCTGTTCCCGCCCCGGTAGTAGGGCGTCATCGGATCACCCCGTCACCGCACCCTCGGATGCGGAGTGGACGAGCTTGGCGTATTTGGCCAGGACGCCCCGCTCGACCCGCAAGGGCGGTTTCGTCCAGGCGGCCTTCCGGCGGGCCAACTCGGCCTCGTCCACGTTCAGGGCCAGCACCTTCCGGTCGGCGTCGATCGTGATGCTGTCGCCGTCTTTCACCAACCCGATCGGCCCGCCGACCCACGCCTCCGGGGCGACGTGCCCGACGACGAGCCCGTGCGTCCCGCCGCTGAACCGGCCGTCGGTGATGAGCCCCACGCTCTCGCCCAGCCCCTGCCCCATCAGCGCCCCGGTGATCGACAGCATCTCCCGCATCCCCGGCCCGCCGACCGGCCCCTCGCCCCGGATCACCACCACGTCCCCGGCCACGATCCGCTTCTCGCTGATCGCCCGGAAGCACGCCTCCTCCCCGTCGAACACCTTGGCCGGGCCGGTGATGCTCCGCTGCTTCAGCCCGGACACCTTCGCCACCGCTCCCTCGGGGGCCAGGTTCCCCTTCAGGACGACGATGTGCCCGTGGGCGTACTTCGGCTTGTCGATCGGGGCGATCACGTCCTGCGGCTTGGCATAAATGCTCGCCACGTCGGCCAGGTTCTCGGCCAGCGTCTTCCCGGTCACGGTCGGGCAATCGCCGTGCAGCCAGCCGGCGTCGAGCAGGGCCCGCAGCACCGCCGGCGTCCCGCCGACCCGGTACAGGTCGTACATGACGTACTTGCCGCTCGGCCGCAGCTCCGCGAGGTGGGGGATTTTGGCACCGATCCGATCGAAGTCGGACAGCGACCAGTCCACACCCGCCTCCCGGGCGATGGCCATCAGGTGCAATACGGCGTTCGTGCTGCCGCCGAGGGCGAGAACCGTGGTGTAGGCGTTCTCCAGCGATCGGCGGGTGATGAGGTCCCGCGGCCGGATGTTCCGCTCGATGCAACCGACCAGCGCCGCCCCGGCCAGGTACGCCTGCCGCTCCTTCGCCGCCGAGACGGCCGGGTTGCTGGCGTCGCCGGGCAGCGCTAGGCCCATCGCCTCGATCGCGGTGGACATGGTGTTGGCGGTGAACATCCCGCCGCACGACCCCTGCCCCGGGCACGTCTCGCACTCGATCTTGTGCAGCTTCTTGGCGTCGATCTTCCCCGTCTGGAACTGCCCGACCGCCTCGAACGCCGACACGATGTCCAGCGGCTCCCCGTCCGGTCCGATGCCGGGCAGAATACTCCCGCCGTACACGAACACGCTCGGGATGTTCAGCCGGGCCATCGCCATCACGCAGCCCGGCATGTTCTTGTCGCACCCGCCGAACGCCAGCAGCCCGTCGTGGTTCATCGCCCCGCAGACGGTCTCGATGCTGTCGGCGATCACCTCCCGGGAGACGAGCGAGTACCGCATCCCCATGTGGCCCATCGTGATCCCGTCGGAGACGGTCGGGGCCCCGAACGTCTGGGGCACGCCACCCGCGGCCCGGACCCCCTCCCGGCCCTTGACGGCCAGCCGGTCGAGGTGGCTGTTGCAGGGGGTGATGTCGCTAAAGAGCGAGGCGACGCCGACGACCGGCTTGTCGAAGTCGGCGTCGGTGAACCCGACGGCCCGGAGCATCGCCCGGTTCGGGGCCCGGCCCGGCCCGCCGGTGGTGGTCAGGCTCTTCCGCGTGCTGCCGTCGGCCATCGGAAACCCCTCGGCCGCCGGCCGTGAGGGGCCCGGCGGCGTCCATAATTCAGGGTGGGAGACGAACGGTTGTTATCCCGGCAAAACCCGGCGGCGGCCAGCGGTCGGGCCGGGGATGGGTTTTCGCGGGCCGGCCTGAACGGGCGGCCGGGGTGTCCGACGGCCGGGCGCTGTCGGACTCTGACCGCCGGAAAATCCGTCCGCGCCCGGCTTGCCCGGCGGCGGGACGTTCTAGAGGTGTGGTGAGTGAGGTTCGCCGGTCGGACCGCGGCCGACGAGCGACCCCCGCCGACGCCCCCGACCCCGACACCGGCCGGGTTAACCCCCGGCCCGTACCCGCCGAACCGGAGAACCTGACATGCGGACCCTCACCAAGAACTTCGTTAACTTCCTGAAGAACGAGGACGGCCCGACGGCCGTCGAGTACGCGGTCATGCTGGCCCTGATCATCGTCGTCTGCATCGCCGCCGTCACCACCCTCGGCACCAACGCCAACGCCACCTTCAGCAAGGTCGGCGAGAAGGTCGGCTAAGCGCGGCCGGACTCGCGGCGGCCGGCACCACTTGGTGCCGGCCGCCTTCATTTCCCGTTGTCACTTCTTGGCCAACTCGTCCCGGACCATCCGGTCCAACTCCTCCGGGGTCGGCAGCTCGTCCGCGCTGGTCCAGGCCACCCGCCCGTCCCGGCCGAACAGGACCATGTGCGGGATGCCGCCGCCGTACCGGTAGGTGGTTTCCAGCGTCCGGCCGCCGGCGGGTGTCCGGTCGGTCCAGAACAGGTTGGTCATGGTGGCCCGCCGACGGCGGAGGAACTTGAGGGCCGCCTCCCGGTTGTCCGGCTCGTCCAGGCTGACCGAGATGCAGGCGAGGCCGTCCTTGCGGTAGCGGTCGTGCAGCTCGACGAGGTGGGGGAACCGCTCGCGGCAGGGCTGGCACCAGGTCGCCCAGAAGTCGACCAGGACGACCTTCCCGCCCCGCTCCTGAACGGCTCGGTCGAGGTCGGCCGCGGTCGCGTCCCGCAGCTCGACCCCGGCGACCGGTCCCGGGTCGTCCTCCCCGCACCCGCCGACGGCCAGCAGGGGCAGGACCGCGAGGGTAAGCAACCCGGGCCGCATCGGAATCCCCGGCGTGAGTGACGTGCCTTACCGGGCCAGTTGCTCTTTCACCACCGCCTCGACCTTGCCCGGCAGGTCGGCGTCCTTCGTGTTCGTCGACTCGTTGTCCCAGACCCGCCGGCCGGCCTTGTCGAACACCACGACGTAGGGGACGCCGGCCCCCTTGCCGAAGTCTTTGGCCAGGGCCTCCTCGTCGGCGTCCGGGTCGGTCAGGATGACGTTCTTGAACGCCGCCTTCTTCCCCTTCAGGAAGTCCAGCACCTTGTCCTTGCTGTACTCCTCGGCCGGCCCCTGCTTGTCCAGGCTGACGCTCACGCAGACGAGCCCCTTGTCGCCGTACTTCTCGCGGAGGGCGACGAGGTGAGGGAAGTTCTTGACGCACGGGGCGCACCAGGTCGCCCAGAAGTCGACGACCACCACCTTGTCCTTCTGGGCCTTGACGTAGGTAGCCAGGGCGTCGGCCCGGACCTCCTCGACCGACACCGCGGCCGGCTCGGCGGCCGCCCCGATCAGGACGACGGCCACGGTCACGGCGGCCAGCGGGACGAGCACGCGCATCAACGTCTCCCGGAGAACTCCCGACTCTCCATCTTCGGACCCCGGGCGGCCAGGGTCAACGGTCGCCGCCGACCCGCCCTATTCGGGGGTCCGCCCCGGCGGTAAACTAGTGGAGGCCGCTCAGGCAGGAATGCCTGTGCCACCGGGACACAATCATGGTGGCACAGGCATTCCTGCCTGTGCGGGCCGTACCCCCGAGCGCCGACCTTCATGCCGACGCCGACCGCACTGATCCGCAACTTCTGCATCATCGCCCACATCGACCACGGCAAGAGCACCCTGGCCGACCAGTTCCTGCTCAAGACCGGGGCCGTG
>JAIEQO010000752.1 GCA_019747655.1 Gemmataceae bacterium
GGTCGCGGCTGCGGGTCGGCGGGGGGTTGGGCGTGGGCGGCCGCCGCCAGCCCGCCGGCGGCCGCGAGGGCGGCCAGCCGGGATCGCAGCGTATCGATCATCGGAGTGTACTCCGCGGGGTGGGTCGAATGGTTAGCGGTTGCGGGTGCGGATGGTGTTGCCGACCCCGTTGCCGCTGTTGGTAATCACGTTGATGTTGATCCCGCCCGGGCCGCCCCGGTTGGTCGTGTGGACGGTGTTGCCGACCCCGTTGCCGCTGTTGGTGACGACGTTGATGTTCAGCCCGCCGGGGCCGAAGACGCCGTGCGGCCCGAACGGGTAGCCGCCCCCGCCGAACCCGCCGTTGCGGGCGACGATCGTGTTGCCGATCCCGTTGCCGCTGTCCAGGATGACGTTCCGCCGGAACTCGGGGCCGAAAACATGCCCGGCCGGATAGCCGACCTGCGGGCCGTACCCGTACCCGGCGTCGGCCCCGCCCGGCACCCCGTAGGCCGGGGCGTACCCGGGGAAGTGGCCGCGGGCCGGGCTGTTCCGGGCGACGACGGTGTTGTTCACCCCGTTCCCGCTGTTCTGAATCCTGTTCACACTGAACTGGGCGTGGGCGGCGGCCGGCACGGACAAGAGTGCCGCGGCCGCCAGCCCGGCGGCGAGCCGGCTCATGGCGGTGGACCTCGTGGTGAGTCGAGCAGGTGTGGGGCGGGACCTTCGCCGGCCGGGAGGCCGCTGGGAACTACCCGCCCACCGGACGGACGACCCAGACCCCCCGACTTGCGCCCCCGCCGGTAAAATCGGCAAGGCCGGCGGCGGCGGGAGTCTCGAGTTTCGAGTTTGAAGTTTTGAGTTCGGAAACGTAGCCCAACCAGAGGTAGGCGTCATCCCGGTGCCGGGTCGTCTGGGGTTATCCGATCAACCCACTCGACTCGAAACTTCAAACTCGAAACTCGAAACTTCATGCACGTCTCCCACCTCGAAGCCGCGATCGACGGGACGGTGATCCCTTTCGGCGGGCTGGTGAACACCCACAACGGCCGGCCGGTGCTGGTCCGGTACGACTTGGAGCGGGTGCGGGCTGCGGTGTCGCCGGACGCCATCGCCCGCCGGCCGCCAACCCTCTGGCGTTACCGCGAGCTGCTGCCCTTGCCGCCGGATGTCGAGCCGGTGTCGCTCGGCGAGGGGATGACGCCGCTCCTGGAGTGCCCGCGGCTCGGCGAGCAACTCGGGCTGAACCGGCTCTTTGTGAAAGACGAGTCACAGTTGCCGACCGGGAGCTTCAAGAGCCGCGGGATGGCGGTGGCTGTCAGCATGGCGAAGTGGCTGGGCGTCAACCGGGTGGCCCTGCCGACGGCCGGGAACGCCGGCGGGGCCGCGGCCGCGTATGCCGCCCGGGCGGGGATGGAGTGCTTCGTCTTCATGCCGGCCGACACGCCGGCGGTGAACCAGTTCGAGCCGCACCTGTATGGGGCGAAGGCGTTCCGGGTGAACGGCCTCATCACCGACTGCGGGAAGATCGTCCGCGACGGGGCCGACCGGATGGGCTGGTTCGACCTGTCCACCCTGAAGGAACCGTACCGGCTCGAGGGGAAGAAGACGATGGGGCTGGAGCTGGCCGAACAGCTCGGCTGGACCCTCCCCGACGTGATCCTCTACCCGACCGGCGGCGGCACCGGGCTGATCGGCATGTGGAAGGCGTTCGCGGAACTCGCGTCGCTCGGGTGGTTGAAGTCGGGACCCCACCCCCTATCCCCCTCCCCCGCGGGGGGAGGGGGGACCCGAGAAGACGACGGGCTTCGGGCTTCCAACCCCTCCCGCCCCGGGGGAGGGGGCCGAGGGGAGGGGTCCGTTTCCATGCCACGCCTCATCTCCTGCCAGGCCGAGGGGTGTGCCCCGATCGTGACGGCGTGGGGGAAGGGCGGGCGGTTCGCCGACCCGTTCCCGAACGCCCGGACGGTGGCCAGCGGGCTGCGGGTGCCGGCCGCGGTCGGCGACTTCCTGATGCTCGACGCGATCCGGGGAAGCGGCGGGAAGGCCGTGGCCGGCTCCGAGGCGGCCATCGGCCCGTGGATGCGGCGGGCCAGTTCCGCCGAGGGGATCGCCGTCTGCCCGGAATCGGCCGTCTGTTTTGACGTGCTGGAAAAGCTAGTCGCGGCGGGCGAGGTGAAGCCGGACGAGACGGTCGTGGTGTTCAACACCGGGGCCGCCCCGAAGTACCTGGAAGCCCTCCCGGCCGAGCTGCCGGCGATCGACAAGGACGCCGTCGACTGGGGGGTCATCGGCGGGTGAGTTCGGCGTGCGGCGGCCGGTCGGGCAATTCGCGCCAGGCTCGCCCCGGCAACGGTCGCGGCGGGGCTGCCTGCCCTCGGGCCGGCAGTCGCCGACGACCCGCCCCCTTCGCCCGCCAGCGTCAGAACCGGAGGCCGGTATAGAAGCCGATGAGCGGGGTCACCCGGCCGGTCACCGGGTCGTCGTCGGCGCGCCGCTCCCGGCCGCTCACCCCCACTCCGACCCCCGCGCTCAGCCCCAGGTGGAACGCGGCCCTGTCGCCGAAGCTCCGCCGCCAGGCGACATCCACAGTCGGGGCGAGGAGGACCGCGCCCCCGTCGTTGAGCTGGAACAGCACGTCCACCCCCGGCCCGAGGGTGACCGCGTCCCGGCCGCCCCGGGTCGTTACCCAGCGGGCCCCGGCCCCGGCCGCCTCCGAGGCCCCGAACTTGGTGAACAGGGCGCCGTAGAACCCCTCGGCCACGACGGACGAGTGCTCGGTCGAGTACACGGCCAGATTCGGCCGGATGCCGGTCTGCTGGCCGAGCATCAGGTCCATCCCGAAGGCCGCCCGGTCGCGGCACTGGGTGACCCACCCGCCGGTCAGCACGGCGGCCCTGTCGGCAAGCGGGTCCGGAACGGGTTCCTGGGCCGCCCCAGGGGGCGGGGCGGGGACCGGCTCGTCCCCCCGGACCGCCGTCGGACCGCAGGCGAGCAGGGCCACCAACAGGGCGGGCGAGCGCATCCTCATCCCCCGTGAGTAAGGTTCGGTCGGGGCTATATGCGGGGCGGGGGCAGGGTGTCAACCCGAGGGCGGCGGAGGTCGTGGGCCGAGCTGCTCCGCGGGACGGGCCTCCGGCCTGTCCGGACAGGCCGGAGGCCCGTCCCGCGGAGCAGCTCGGCCCACGACCTCCGCCGCCCTCGGGTTGACACCCTGCCCCCGCCCCGCATATAGCCCCGACCGAACCTTACTCACGGGGGATGAGGATGCGCTCGCCCGCCCTGTTGGTGGCCCTGCTCGCCTGCGGTCCGACGGCGGTCCGGGGGGACGAGCCGGTCCCCGCCCCGCCCCCTGGGGCGGCCCAGGAACCCGTTCCGGACCCGCTTGCCGACAGGGCCGCCGTGCTGACCGGCGGGTGGGTCACCCAGTGCCGCGACCGGGCGGCCTTCGGGATGGACCTGATGCTCGGCCAGCAGACCGGCATCCGGCCGAATCTGGCCGTGTACTCGACCGAGCACTCGTCCGTCGTGGCCGAGGGGTTCTACGGCGCCCTGTTCACCAAGTTCGGGGCCTCGGAGGCGGCCGGGGCCGGGGCCCGCTGGGTAACGACCCGGGGCGGCCGGGACGCGGTCACCCTCGGGCCGGGGGTGGACGTGCTGTTCCAGCTCAACGACGGGGGCGCGGTCCTCCTCGCCCCGACTGTGGATGTCGCCTGGCGGCGGAGCTTCGGCGACAGGGCCGCGTTCCACCTGGGGCTGAGCGCGGGGGTCGGAGTGGGGGTGAGCGGCCGGGAGCGGCGCGCCGACGACGACCCGGTGACCGGCCGGGTGACCCCGCTCATCGGCTTCTATACCGGCCTCCGGTTCTGACGCTGGCGGGCGAAGGGGGCGGGTCGTCGGCGACTGCCGGCCCGAGGGCAGGCAGCCCCGCCGCGACCGTTGCCGGGGCGAGCCTGGCGCGAATTGCCCGACCGGCCGCCGCACGCCGAACTCACCCGCCGATGACCCCCCAGTCGACGGCGTCCTTGTCGATCGCCGGCAGCTCGGCCGGGAGGGCTTCCAGGTACTTCGGGGCGGCCCCGGTGTTGAACACCACGACCGTCTCGTCCGGCTTCACCTCGCCCGCCGCGACTAGCTTTTCCAGCACGTCAAAACAGACGGCCGATTCCGGGCAGACGGCGATCCCCTCGGCGGAACTGGCCCGCCGCATCCACGGGCCGATGGCCGCCTCGGAGCCGGCCACGGCCTTCCCGCCGCTTCCCCGGATCGCGTCGAGCATCAGGAAGTCGCCGACCGCGGCCGGCACCCGCAGCCCGCTGGCCACCGTCCGGGCGTTCGGGAACGGGTCGGCGAACCGCCCGCCCTTCCCCCACGCCGTCACGATCGGGGCACACCCCTCGGCCTGGCAGGAGATGAGGCGTGGCATGGAAACGGACCCCTCCCCTCGGCCCCCTCCCCCGGGGCGGGAGGGGTTGGAAGCCCGAAGCCCGTCGTCTTCTCGGGTCCCCCCTCCCCCCGCGGGGGAGGGGGATAGGGGGTGGGGTCCCGACTTCAACCACCCGAGCGACGCGAGTTCCGCGAACGCCTTCCACATGCCGATCAGCCCGGTGCCGCCGCCGGTCGGGTAGAGGATCACGTCGGGGAGGGTCCAGCCGAGCTGTTCGGCCAGCTCCAGCCCCATCGTCTTCTTCCCCTCGAGCCGGTACGGTTCCTTCAGGGTGGACAGGTCGAACCAGCCCATCCGGTCGGCCCCGTCGCGGACGATCTTCCCGCAGTCGGTGATGAGGCCGTTCACCCGGAACGCCTTCGCCCCATACAGGTGCGGCTCGAACTGGTTCACCGCCGGCGTGTCGGCCGGCATGAAGACGAAGCACTCCATCCCCGCCCGGGCGGCATACGCGGCCGCGGCCCCGCCGGCGTTCCCGGCCGTCGGCAGGGCCACCCGGTTGACGCCCAGCCACTTCGCCATGCTGACAGCCACCGCCATCCCGCGGCTCTTGAAGCTCCCGGTCGGCAACTGTGACTCGTCTTTCACAAAGAGCCGGTTCAGCCCGAGTTGCTCGCCGAGCCGCGGGCACTCCAGGAGCGGCGTCATCCCCTCGCCGAGCGACACCGGCTCGACATCCGGCGGCAAGGGCAGCAGCTCGCGGTAACGCCAGAGGGTTGGCGGCCGGCGGGCGATGGCGTCCGGCGACACCGCAGCCCGCACCCGCTCCAAGTCGTACCGGACCAGCACCGGCCGGCCGTTGTGGGTGTTCACCAGCCCGCCGAAAGGGATCACCGTCCCGTCGATCGCGGCTTCGAGGTGGGAGACGTGCATGAAGTTTCGAGTTTCGAGTTTGAAGTTTCGAGTCGAGTGGGTTGATCGGATAACCCCAGACGACCCGGCACCGGGATGACGCCTACCTCTGGTTGGGCTACGTTTCCGAACTCAAAACTTCAAACTCGAAACTCGAGACTCCCGCCGCCGCCGGCCTTGCCGATTTTACCGGCGGGGGCGCAAGTCGGGGGGTCTGGGTCGTCCGTCCGGTGGGCGGGTAGTTCCCAGCGGCCTCCCGGCCGGCGAAGGTCCCGCCCCACACCTGCTCGACTCACCACGAGGTCCACCGCCATGAGCCGGCTCGCCGCCGGGCTGGCGGCCGCGGCACTCTTGTCCGTGCCGGCCGCCGCCCACGCCCAGTTCAGTGTGAACAGGATTCAGAACAGCGGGAACGGGGTGAACAACACCGTCGTCGCCCGGAACAGCCCGGCCCGCGGCCACTTCCCCGGGTACGCCCCGGCCTACGGGGTGCCGGGCGGGGCCGACGCCGGGTACGGGTACGGCCCGCAGGTCGGCTATCCGGCCGGGCATGTTTTCGGCCCCGAGTTCCGGCGGAACGTCATCCTGGACAGCGGCAACGGGATCGGCAACACGATCGTCGCCCGCAACGGCGGGTTCGGCGGGGGCGGCTACCCGTTCGGGCCGCACGGCGTCTTCGGCCCCGGCGGGCTGAACATCAACGTCGTCACCAACAGCGGCAACGGGGTCGGCAACACCGTCCACACGACCAACCGGGGCGGCCCGGGCGGGATCAACATCAACGTGATTACCAACAGCGGCAACGGGGTCGGCAACACCATCCGCACCCGCAACCGCTAACCATTCGACCCACCCCGCGGAGTACACTCCGATGATCGATACGCTGCGATCCCGGCTGGCCGCCCTCGCGGCCGCCGGCGGGCTGGCGGCGGCCGCCCACGCCCAACCCCCCGCCGACCCGCAGCCGCGACC
>JAIEQO010000890.1 GCA_019747655.1 Gemmataceae bacterium
GCCTTGAGCACCCGCGGCCCGCGGTCGATCTCCTCCTGGAGGGCCTTGAGGTGCTTGCGGAGCCGGTGGCACTCCCGCAGGGTAGCGGCGGCGGACATGGAGAATACCCCGCTGGAGGAGCCGCACGATGAACGCAGAAGAAGACACGATCAGAACAAAATCGGTCGAATGGTTCTGATCGTGTCTTCTTCTGCGTTCATCGTGCGGCTCATTCTACTGCCCGTCAACCGCCCCGCCGAAGGACACCGTCCAGGAAGCCTTCGAGCTGCCGGCTGCGGACCGGGTGCTGGAGCTTGCGGACGGCCTTGGCCTCGATCTGCCGGACCCG
Organism: Gemmataceae bacterium; assembly: GCA_019747655.1. Taxonomy (GTDB): domain Bacteria; phylum Planctomycetota; class Planctomycetia; order Gemmatales; family Gemmataceae; genus Urbifossiella. The sequence continues at coordinate 329 of JAIEQO010000890.1, forward strand.
CTCGCGCGTCACCTTGAAGATGCGGCCGACCTCTTCCAGCGTGTACGTGTACCCGTCGCCCAGGCCGTACCGGAGCTTGATGATCTCCCGCTCCCGGTACGTCAGCGTCTTCAGCACCCCCTCGATCTTGTCCTTGAGCATCTCGTTGGTCGCGGCGTTGACCGGCGACTCGACCGTCCCGTCCTCGATGAAGTCGCCGAAGTAGCTGTCCTCGCTCTCCCCGACCGGGCGGTCCAGGCTGATCGGCTGGCGGCTGATCTTCAGCACCCGCTTGCACTCCTCGTAGGAGATGTTGGCGGCCTTGGCCGTCTCCTCGACGGTCGGCTCCCGGCCCATCTCCTGGAGCAGCTTCTTCGACACGTTCCGCAGCCGGGACATGGTCTCGATCATGTGGACCGGGATGCGGATCGTCCGGGCCTGGTCGGCGATCGCCCGGGTGATCGCCTGGCGGATCCACCAGGTCGCGTAGGTCGAGAACTTGAACCCCCGGCGGTGCTCGTACTTGTCCACCGCCCGCATCAGCCCGGTGTTCCCCTCCTGGATCAGGTCGAGGAACGACAGCCCGCGGTTGCGGTACTTCTTGGCGATCGAGACCACGAGGCGCAGGTTCCCGCCGGACAGCTCCCGCTTGGCCACCTCGTACTCGGCGAACCGCTGCCGCATGACGGCCACCCGCTTCCGCAGGGTGGCGGGCTCTTCCAGGGTGATGAGCTGGAGGTCGGCCAGCTCCTTCTCCAGGTTGGCCCGCTCGTCCCGGGCCGCCCGGCTGCCCCGCAGGGACCCGATCGACCCCTCGAGTTCCGTCATCCGGTGGCTGATCTGCTCCAGCTTCTTCATCAAGGGCTGGACCTTCTGGGTCCGGATCGACAGCTCCTCGACCAGGGTGACGGTCTTCCGCCGGCGGAGCCGCAGCCGCTCCCGGACGGCCTCCCGGGCGGCCTGGTCGGCCTCCTCCAGCCGGTGGAAGTCGTCGACGTTCTGCTCCATCAGCGGTTCGAGCGTCCGCAGGTTGTGCGGCATCCGCTGGAGGATCTTGTCCTTCTCCAGGTTCTCGGTTTGACTGACCTTGATCGTCCGGTCGAACGGCAGCTCGCCGGCCATCACCCGCTTGAGGGTCTCGACCACCTGCCGCAGGGCGTAGTCGCACTCCAGGACCTTCCGCCGGAACCGCCGGCGGGTGACCTCGATCTTCCGGGCCAGGCTGATCTCCTTGTCCCGCGACAGGAGGGGAATCTCGCCCATCTGGGTCAGGTACATCCGGACCGGGTCGTCGATGTGCCGGCCGTCGCCGTCGGTGTCGCCGAACGGGCTGGCCTCGGCGTCGGCCAGGAGTTCCTCGGCCAGGACGGCCGCCGGGACCTCCTCCCGGGCCTCGGTGTCGTCCTCGTCGATCAGGCTGATGCCGAAGCTCTCCAGCAGCTCCTGGAGCTCGGCCAGCCGGTCCGGCTCGGCCAGCTCGGGCAGGGCCTGGTTGACCTCGTCGAACGTGAGCGACCCGGTCTGCTTGCCCCGCTCGACCAGGGCCCGGAGCGTCTCGTCGGCCTTCCAGTCCATCCGAACCCCTCCGCCGGAGCCGGCCGCCGGGGGGGAATGTCCCCCCGGGGGCGGGTTGGGTCAGAACGCGGTGTCGATCGCGGTGTCTCGGTGTTCGGGGAGCACAGGCAGGAATGCCCGTGCCACCAAACCCCTGTCCTCGGTGGCACAGGCATTCCTGCCTGTGCTTGCGCTACCCCGCCAGCCGCTTCTTGCGGCCCTTCAACTCGCTCAGCTTGTCCCGCAGGTCGGCCTGCTCGGCCGGGGTCAGGTCGCCGGCCCGGAGGCGGTCCATCAGGGCCTTCTCCTCGGCCAGCACCCGCTGCTCGGCGAACCACCGCAGCCGCAGGGCCAGGTTCTGGTCCGGCTCCTTCACCTGCTCGCCGATGAACCGCCGCTGCTCGGCCCGGTCGTACAGGTCCGGGCGGTCGGCCAGCCGGTCCCGCAACAGCTCCATGTCGGGCACCCGGCCGGCGGCGTGGATCGCGTACAGCTCGGACAGCACCCGCCGGGCGTCCGGGTGGGTGAAGTCGTCGGCCGGGACGGCGGCCGCGGCTTCGGCCACGAACCGCGGGTGGGCCAGCAGTAACTCGACGAGTTCCAGCTCGGCCCGGACGGCGGCCGTCACCTTCGGGGCCGGCTGGCTGGTCCGGGCGGCCGACGCCTGCACCCGGGGGGCGGGGGCGGCCGGGGCCGCCTTCGCGGCCTGGGCGGCGGCCTTCGCCTCGTGCTCCCGGACCAGCTCGGCGAACCGCTTCCGGACCGTATCGAACCCGATCCGCAGCCGCTGGGCCAGGCGGGTCAGGATCAGCTCGTGCTTGACCCGCAGGGCGGTGTTGTACCCCTTCCCGTGCAACGAGTTCGACCCGGCCATGACCCGCAGGATGCGGTCGTGGACGGCCCGGGCGGTCTCGACCGGCGGCACGTCCTCGTGCCCGAGCAGCCGGGTGAATACGAAGTCGAGGGCGTCGGTGGCCCCGGTCAGTACCTTCTTAAACGTCTCCGGGCCGTCGGACCGGACAAGTAAATCGCACGGGTCGAGCCCGTCGGGGAGGGCGGCCACGGCCAGGTCCACGTCCTGGGAGACGAACAGTTCGAGGGCCCGGTCGACCCCGGTGGTGCCGCCGGCGTCGGCGTCGTACACCAGTACCACCTTCGGGGCGTAGCGGCGGAGCTGGGCCACGTGGCGGGCGGTCAGGGCGGTCCCCATCGTGGCCACGACCGGCGGGACCCCGCACTGGTGGGCCATCATCACGTCGGTGTACCCCTCCACGACCGCGAGGTAGCCCGCCGCGGCCCCGGCGTGGCGGGCGAGGTCGAGGCCGTACAGCACGTCGCTCTTGGAGAACAGCGGGGTTTCCGCTGAATTGTAGTATTTGGGGGCCCGGCTGGCATAGGGCGACTCGGGCAGAATCCGCCCGCCGAACCCGACCGCCCGGCCCTGCACGTCCCGGATCGGGAACATCACCCGGTCCCGGAACCGGTCGTAAAACCCCCGCCCCTCGGCCCGGGCGGCGATCAGCCCGACCTCGACCAGCACGTCCGGCGGGACGTTGTCGGCCAGGGCCCGGTGGACCAGCCAGTCGCCGGCCAGGGGGGCGTACCCGAGGCCGAAGTCGCGGACCGTCTTGCCCGACAGCTTGCGGCCGCCGAGGTACTTCCGGGCCGGCTCCCCGAGGGCGTCGTCGAGCAGGCACCGCTGGTACTGCTCGACCGCCCACCGCATCACGCCCAGGAGCCGGGTCCGGGCCTGGTCCTGGGGCGATTGCTGGTCGTCCAGCTTGATTCCGGCCCGGTTGGCGAGTATCTGCCGGGCCTCCCGGAAGCCGACCTTCTCGGCGTGCTGGACGAACGCGAACACGTCCCCGGAGGCCCCGCACGACCAGCACCGGTACCGCTGCCGGGCCGGGTCCACGTCCATCGACGGGCGGGTGTCCTGGTGGAACGGGCAGAGGGCCTTGTACGTCTTGCCGGCCGGGTGCAGCGACAGGTACGCCCCGACCACCGCGACGATGTCGCTGGCCGCCTTGATCTGCTTGGTCAACTCCACCGGGTCGGGCGGCACGGGTCACCTGCGGGCGGCCGCGGCGGACGGCGATCCGACCTGGGTACGGTTCGGTCCGAGGCCCGACCGTGAGGGAGGGCGCGAAGGGGTGCGCCCTCCCTCACGGTCGGGCCTCGGAAAGAGCCTGCCCGGGGCAGGGGGGTCGTCGTCGCCGGCGTCGGTCTCGGGGTCCGCGGGTCGATCGGGCTCGCGTGGCGGGGGCGTCATCCGGGGACGGCGTCCTCACCACCGAATCGGCGGGCGTCGGGCTCCCGGACTCCCCGGTGCGGTGGGGCAGGCGGACCCGGGGGGTGGGGCGGCGTCGATCCGGATGAGGGACGACGGGCCGGCCGGGGGTGAACGCCTTTGGGTGGGGGAGGGAGCGTGTTCGACGGCGCCGCGGCTCTCCGGAGCCGGATTCGGTACACCAATCCGTTGGTGCTCCGCGAATTATAACGGCCCGGCCGGGGCCGTCAAGTTCGGTCCCCCCGGTCAACCCGTACCGGCAACTTTACCCCATCGTCGCGGCTTCGGTCGGCCCCCGGGTCCACGAACCCGGGCTCGCGCCCCGGGCGACAAGTTGTTGCCGCTACGCGGCTCACGATCGGGAAGTCCCGTAGGGACGGCAGCCCGTAGCCCGGGGCGCGAGCCCCGGGACGAATGGCCGAACCCAACACCCCGATTCCCAACCCGCTCTTTTCGGCCGGGGGGAGTTGGGGTAGCCTTGACGGTGGGGCGGGCCGGGGAACCGCCCCGTGCGGGGCCAACCGACGATGAACACCTTGAGTCTCCTGGCCCAGGCGCCGGCCAAGCCGGCCGCATCCGATTTGCTCGACCGGCCGGAGTTCATCTACGGGACCGTCGGGCTGGCCGGGGCCCTCCTGGCCGGGGCGGTCGTCATCTACCTGGTCGACCGCTGGCGGAAGCGGCAGGCGACGGCCGATACCGCCGACGCGGGGGTGGAACTGACCAGTTTCCGGGCCATGTACGAGCGGGGCGAGATCACCGAGGCCGAGTACGCCAAGCTGCGGCAGAAGGTCGCCTCCCGGGTGAAGACGCCGCCGGCCGCGGGGGGCGAGACGGCCCCCGCCCCGGCCGCGACCGACCCGACAACACCCACCCCGACCCGCCCGCCGCTGACCGCCCCACTCCCGGACGACTACTTCGACGACCCGCCGCCCCCGCCGTCGGCCAACGGAACGGCCGGCCCGCCGAAGCCGCCGGCATGAGTACCCCAGCCGACCCGCCGGGCAGAACCGGCAGGGCCGGGCGTCCGCGGCGGCCCGGATGCGCGAGTTCTCCGGAACCCGGGTCGAACCGGACACCCGCGGCGTTATGATTGGCTGAAGTCGGCCCCCCGCCGACCCGACTCGAACCGCCCCGACAACCCGGTTCTTTGGGGACCCGCATGGCAGACCGCACCTCCGGCGACTCCGGCGGCCGCAAGCCGCCCGGCACGGCCGGCCGCAACCGCAACGCCTACTGCTCGTTCTGCCGGCGGTCCCACCGCGACGTGGGGCCGCTGGTGGAGGGCCCGGGCGACGTGTACATCTGCGGCGAGTGCATCGAGCTGTGCCAGTCGATCATCGACCAGGAGAAGAAGCGGCGGGGCGGGCCGAAGCCGTCGTCGTCGAACATCCCGGCCCCGCGGTCGATCAAGGAGCGGCTCGACCAGTACGTGATCGGCCAGCAGCGGGCCAAGAAGGTCCTGTCGGTCGCCGTCCACAACCACTACAAGCGGCTGAGCCTCGGCGAGGCCGGCGGCCGGGACGTGGAGATCGAGAAGTCGAACATCCTGCTGATCGGCCCGACCGGGAGCGGCAAGACGCTCCTGGCCCGGACGCTGGCGAAGGTGCTGGACGTGCCGTTCGCCATCGGCGACGCCACCACCCTGACCGAGGCCGGGTACGTCGGCGAGGACGTGGAGAACCTGCTGCTCAAGCTCCTGCACGCGGCTGACTTCGACATCGAGGCGGCCCAGCGGGGCATCATCTACATCGACGAGATCGACAAGATCGCCAAGACCAGCCAGAACGTCTCGATCACCCGGGACGTGTCGGGCGAGGGGGTCCAACAGGCCCTGTTGAAGATGCTCGAAGGGACCGTCTCCAACGTCCCACCCCAGGGGGGCCGCAAGCACCCCGAGCAGCAGTACATCCAGGTCGACACGTCGAACATCCTGTTCATCTGCGGCGGCACCTTCGTCGGGCTGGACGACATCATCAGCCGCCGACTGGGCCGCAAGTCGATCGGCTTCGGGGCGGTCGAGCAGGAGCAGCGGGAGCGGACGCTGGGCGAGCTGCTCAACCAGGTGACGGCCGACGACCTGATCGAGTTCGGGATGATCCCGGAGTTCGTCGGCCGG
>JAIEQO010001003.1 GCA_019747655.1 Gemmataceae bacterium
CGGCCGGGCCGAGCCGCCGGACCAGGGCCGCCAGGGCGGCCTCGTCCCGGTCGTCCACGAACCGGGCCAGGAGCTGGCCGTCGGGCGGCCCGCCGTCGCCGGCGAGCCCGGCGGCCCGGACCCGGGCCAGGGGGTTGCGGACCGGTCGGGTGGTCATCGGGGTCCCCGCTGCGGCTTCGGGCCGCGTTCACCAAGGGCTTGTCTGGACGGCCGGGGTCGCGCCGGTGAGTTTGTCAATTTCTTCCGGCACCGCAACCCGATTGGATGCCCGATTCCCGTGCGACCGATGTGGCACTTTCGGGCACATCTGGTATACTGCTTCCATCGGCTCCCCCGATCTGGACACGATCCCCGGCTTCCTCTCCCGGAAGCGACCGGTCGATGCCCAAAAACGAGCATGCCGAGCCGCCGCTGCCCGAGATTGTGGGCACCGCGGCCGCCATGCAGGACGTTTACCGGATGGTGCGGCTGGCCGCGCCCCGGATGGCCAACGTCCTGCTCATCGGCGAGACGGGAACGGGTAAAGAAGTCATCGCCAAGGCCGTCCACAAGCTCAGCCGGCGGGCCGACGGCCCGTTCATCCGCGTCAACTGCGGGGCCCTGCACGAAAACTTGCTCGAGAGCGAGCTGTTCGGGCACGTCAAGGGGGCGTTCACCGGGGCGGTCGAGAACAAGACCGGCCGGTTCGAGGCGGCCCACGGCGGCACCATCTTCCTCGACGAGATTAACAGCACCTCGCCCAAGCTCCAGGTCAAGCTCCTGCGGGTGCTCCAGGAGCGGGAGTTCGAGCGGGTCGGCGAGAGCCGGACGATCCGGGTCGACGTCCGGGTCATCGCCGCCACGAATGCCTCGCTCGAAGACCTGGTCGAGGCCGGCGACTTCCGGGAGGACCTGTACTACCGGCTGAACGTCATCCCGGTGGTGCTGCCGCCGCTGCGGGAACGCCGCGACGACATCCCGCTGTTGGCCGCGTTCTTCCTCCGCCGGTACGCCGACCAGCACAAGTGCCCGCTGCCCGACCTGGCCCCGGCGGCGGCCGACGCCCTGCGGGCGCACGACTGGCCGGGGAACGTCCGGGAGCTGGAGAACACCCTGGAGCGGTTGATCGTCCTGGCCGACGGCGGCCCGATCACCCCCGACCTCTTGCGGGTCGGCCGGCCGCGGTACGCCCTCCGGCCGGCCAAGGGGGCGGCGGGCGGGGGCGGCGGGAATGATGTCCGCACGCTCATCCGGAACCTCGTCCGGGCCGGGCTCCAGGCCCCATTACCGGCCGGGGTGAAGGTCCACCCGTTCCTGGTCGACGGGCTGGAGCGGGAGCTGATCGAGGAGGTGATGCGGCAGTTCGGCGGGACCCAGATCAAGGCCGCCGAGCGGCTGGGGATCAACCGCAACACCCTGCACAAGAAGATCGAGCAGTACAAGGCCGACGACCGGCTGGCGGCCGGGGCCGCGGCTCCCCCGCCGGAGGCCAACGGCGAGCCGCTGCCGCCGGGCGAGATGACCCCGCCGGCGGCTTGACCGACCGTCCCACCCGGGGTTTCACCCCGGGCTATGCTGTGGCAGCCCTTCAGGCTGCAAGACCCGGACCCCGAAGGGGTCACACAACGTAGCCCGGGGTGAAACCCCGGGTCGCCTGTGCTCCGACTCAGCGGCCCCTCCTTGCACATCCGCCCCAGCCGGGGTACGCTGCCGGTTCGCCCGTCACCCCGTCACGGAGGCCGCCGTGGTCCGGCTCCCGCTCTTCCTCGCGCTCACACTCGCACTCACCCTTCCGCTCGCCGCGGACGACTGGCCCCAGTGGCGGGGCCCGAACCGGAACGGGGTGTCGAAGGAGGCCGGCCTGCTGGCGGAGTGGCCGAAGGACGGGCCGCCGCTGCGGTGGAAGCGGACCGACCTGGGCGAGGGGTACTCGACCCCGTCGGTCGCCGCCGGCAAGGTCTACCTCCAGACCAACAAGGACGGGGACGAGTTCGTCGTCTGCCTGGACGAGAAGACCGGGACGGACGTGTGGGCCGCGAAGATCGGCACCGTCGGCAAGAACAAGGGGCCGCAGTACCCCGGCACCCGGTCCACCCCGACGGTCGACGGCGACCGGGTGTACGGGCTGGCCTCCGGCGGCGAGCTGGTCTGCCTCGGCACCGACGGCAAGCCGAAGTGGCAGAAGAACCTGGCCAAGGACTTCGGCGGGGACGTCGGGGCGTGGGCCTACACCGAGTCCGTCCTGGTCGACGGGGACGTGGTCGTCTGCACCCCGGGCGGGAAGACGGCCACCCTCCTGGCGCTCAACAAGACGACCGGCGAGCCGGTCTGGAAGTGCCCGGTCGAGGGCGGGGACGTGGCCGACTACGCGTCGATCGTGGTGGTGGACGCCGGCCGCCGGCAGTACGTCCAGTTCCTCCGCAAGGGGGTCGTCGGGGTGGACGCCAAGACCGGCAAGCTGCTGTGGCGGTACGCCAAGACGGCCGACGTGGCGGCCAACATGCTCACCCCGGTGGTCGCCGGGAACAAGGTGTTCACCTCGGCCCGGCCGGGCGGCGGGCTGGTCGAGCTGACCGTCGACGGGGACGGGGTGACGGCCAAGGAGGTGTACTTCGACAAGGCCCTGACGGCCGGGATCGGCGGGGCGGTGCTGGTCGGCGGGCACCTGTACGGGGCCACCCAGCAGGGGGTGTTCTGCGCCGAGTTCGGGACCGGCAAGGTGGCCTGGACGGACCGGTCGGTCGGGGCGGCGTCGGTGTGCGCGGCCGACGGCCGGGTCTACCTGCGGGGTTCGGCCGGGGACGTGGCCCTGATCGAGGCGACCCCGGCCGAGTACCGGGAGAAGGGCCGGTTCAAGCAGCCGGACCGGGGCCCGAAGCCGGCCTGGCCGCACCCGGTGGTGGCCAACGGCGGCCTCTACCTGCGGGACTGGAACACGCTGTTGTGCTACGACGTGAAGTCGAAGTAAGGACCGGGGTTGGCCGGGCCGGGCGGCCGTGCGACAATCGATCGGGGGCGGCCGGGCGGCCGCCCCGCCGGTAGGAGGTATGTCATGGCGACGACGTTAGCGCGGGAGGCCCGGGCGGGGGCGATCCGGACCGGCTTCCCGCCGCCGTTCAAGAAAGAGGGGGTCGTGTACGCCATCACGTTCGACATGGACATCGACCAACTCCGGGTCCACTACGGCGACCCGTACAACAACGCTTACCAGGAAATCCGCCGGGTCCTGCAGCGGCACGGGTTCACCTGGCAGCAGGGGAGCGTGTACTTCGGCGGGGCCGAGGTCACGTCGGTGGCGTGCGTGCTGGCGGCCCAAGACCTGTCGCGGTCGCTGCCGTGGTTCGCGGCGGCCGTCCGGGACATCCGGATGCTGAAGATCGAGGAGTTCAACGACCTCTTGGCCGTCGTCCGTCAGGCCGCCCCGCCGGTGGACGGTGCCTGACCCATGCCCAACTTGCCGCCGGCCGTCCGCCTCCTGCCGATGGACCCCCGCGACGACTGGTGCCGGGACCGGACCGTCGAGGAGGTGCAGCGCGAGTTCTTCCTCGGCGAGCTGCCGTTCCCGCCGCGGTCCGGCCGGTGGCGGTATCGGTCGGCCGGGCTGCGGGCGGCGGCCGGGTCGGTGGTGCTGTTCCAGTTCGCCGGCCGGCTGATCGCCAGTGCCGTCTACGACCACATCGAGCCGTACCCGGAGCCGGTCGGCGAGTACGGCGGGGCGATGCACTTCCTCCCGGCGTCGGTCCGCGTCTTCGACCCGGTCGGGCCGGAACTCGTCCAGGCGGTGTGGCCGACGTTCCGCCGGTTCGGCCAGGCCAAGCACGCCCTCGACCCGGCCGGCTGGCCCCTCTTCGAGCGGCGGCTCACGAACGTCCGCGGGCCGCGCGAATTAGTTCAGAAAATGCAAAAAAATATCTAGAAAACATGGAATTTATAAACCGAACCGAGTACCATATCTCTGCTGACCTGATTCCCTGAGCGGACAATGCATGCCACGAATCATCAAATTTCCTGACGAAATTAAGTGTCTGAAAAAGGCACAAGAAGAAGACCCACAGTTTAGCCGTCAGTACATCTGTCGATTACCAGTTTCGATCTCGCTCCAGTTCATCCGCGACTGTGCCGATCGGAACACCCAGCCCGGGCGACGCATCCAGGAGATCGTAACAGAACACTACGACGTTCACCACAGCGGCCTCCACCTCTCATTACCGACGCTGCTCCGCGACGAACTTGATGCCATCGCCGAGGGGTTCGGCCTCGATCGGACCGCGATGGCTTCTATGATCCTGACCACCTGCATCCCGCGGTTCTTTGCGGAGGCCCAGGCCAAGACGAAGGAGAGAAGAGACGGATTGGCCGAACTGCGTCGGCTGCTGGACAAGACCACCTGATAATTGGCCGGCGGTTGCAGACCGCCCCGGCCCGTTGCCCGAGTGATTCACGACTCTGTACACGCCGGCAGCGGAGCCGGCTACGGGAGTCTGCACGCGCCGGGAGCCATAGATGCGGCGGTTCAAGTGGATCGAATGGAACCGGCAGAAGGTGGCCGCCCACGCCCTCTCCACGGATGAGGTCGAGGCCGCGTTCGACCGCGTGTATAGTAACGAGGAGCGGGCGGACGGGTCGTTCAAGATGGACGCCGAGGTCCCGTCCGGCCGCCGCATCTGGGTGATCTGGCGGTACGACCGGGAGGACGACGAAATCCCGGACGTGTTCGGCGACCTGGCCGACCCCGCCATCTTCGTCATCACCGCCTACTGAGCGGCCCCATGAACGACCCGGCCGACCGCCGCAGCCCCGAGCGCCGCGCACTCGACGAGCAGATCGCCGCCGAGCCACACACGCCCCACCCGGACCTGCCGCCCGGGACCGCCCCCCGACCGGTCGAAGCCTTCCTCGGCCGGCGGCCCCGCCCGGTCGCGGTCGCCGGGGTGGTCGAGAACGGGCTGGTCCGACCCCTCGACCCCGCCGTCAAATTGCCCGACCGGGCCCGAGTCATCATCGTCGCGTCTGAAGGGATTTGAAGCGGGCCCTGACCCACAGCGGCCGGCCGACCCCGACCGGGTGCCACCCGGCGGGGAGCGGCCCGAGGAAGGAGTCGGTCATGAGGTGGTGTACCGGCCTGGCCCTGGGGGCGGTGCTCGTGGCGGCCGCCGGCCGGGCCGACGACCCCCCGCCCCCGGCCAAGAAGGACGCCCCGCCGCCGAAGGACGCCAAGAAGGACCCGCCGGCCGACAAGAAGGGGCCGCCGGCCAAGCCGAAGCCCGGCCCCCCGGCCGTCAAGGACGAGTTCCAGAAGCTCCAGGGCACCTGGCAGGTCGAGTCGTGGGAGGAGGGCGGCAAGCCGGTCCCCGACGCCGACAAGCGGACCGTCTTCTTCGGCGGGAACGTGTTCCTCGTCCGGCAGGCCGGGAAGACCCTCCTGGCCGGCCCGGCCCAGCTCGACCCGGGCAAGAGCCCGCCGGCGTTCAACGTCGCCGTCAAGGAGGGCGAGGGCAAGGACGGCGTCCTGCTCGGCATCTACCAACTTACCCCTTACCGCCCGGCCGCCCCGGACAAGGGGCCCACCCTGACCCTGTGCTACGACCCGGCCGGCGGCACCCGCCCGGCCGGGTTCGACCCGGACCCGGATGCCGGGTACACGGTGGTCAAGCTGACCAAGCCGCCGCCCCCGGCCGACGAGCGGCTGGAGATCGCCGGCCGGTACACGTCCGAGCTGGTCGAGGCGACCGGGAAGAAGGTGACGACCGACGCCGTCGTCGAGCGGCGGGGCGACGGGTACCTGGTGACGTACACCCAGGACGGGCGGGTGCTGTTCGTCGGCACCGCCCTGCGGAAGGGCGACCTGCTGTCGATGTGTTGGGTGAGCAGCGGGCAGGCCGGGGTGAGCGTGTACAAGATCGAGAAGGGGCCGAAGCTGGTCGGCGAGTACACCACCTTGGCCGGGATCGGGATCACCGGGACCGAGGTCCTGGTCCCGTGGCGGCGGGTGGATTAAGGGTTGGACCCCACCCCCTAACCCCCTCCCCCGCGGGGAGAGGGGGGACCAAACCGAGGTGGTTGGTTCTGTTCCCCCTCTCCCCGCGGGGGAGGGGGTTAGGGGGTGGGGTCTACGGACCCTACTCCACATCCCACACCACCACCCCGTCCCGCCCGGCGGCGGCCGCCAGCGAGCCCTCCGGGCTGACCGCCACGGCCTGCACCGGGCCGATGCCCCACTCGAACGTCCGGGCCGGCGGCCGGTCCTCGTCACCGGCCTCCGGCCGGCCCGCCCACCCGCCGGCGTCCCACACCCGCAC
>JAIEQO010000697.1 GCA_019747655.1 Gemmataceae bacterium
ATCATATTTTACCTGGCGTGGGGGGGCGGTCCGGCCCCTTTTGTGTGTTTCCATGGGGGCCCTCCCGCCCCCCGCTCGCCATGCGGAACTACCCGCGGACGGCGATCTTCCGCGGCTTGACGGCCTCGACCTTCGGCAGCCGGACCGTCAGGACGCCGTGCTTCAGGTCGGCCTCGATCTTGTCCGCGGCCACCGTCTCGCTCACCCCGAACACCCGGCTGAAGTTCGTCCCGGGGTGCTCCCGGACGGCCTCGTCCTTCCCGGCGTTCGCCGCCGGCCGCTTGCCGTGGACGGTCAGCTCCCCGTTCTCGAACCGGATGTCCACCCCGTCGGCCGTCACGCCGGGCAGGTCGGCGAGCAGGAGGAACTCGTGCTCGGTCTCCAGGATGTCGACCCGGGGCGCCACCGTCACCGCCCGGTCGGCCGCAACCGCACCGTCCGTCCCGTTCGCCTTCGTCGCCAAACTCGACATGGTTGAGCCTCCGCGTGTCTGTGTGTTGGTAGATGAGACCCCACCCCCTAACCCCCTCCCCGCAGCAGGGAGGGGGAATAGACCCAGGACCTTCGGCTCGGGGCTTCCTCTCCCTCCCCCCGCGGGGGAGGGGGTCGGGGGGTGGGGTCCGGATCAGTTCCCCGCCTTGACCTGAATCTTCCGCGGCTTGGCCGCCTCGTGCTTCGGCAGGGTCAGCCGCAGGACCCCGTTCTCGTACCTGGCCTCGACCTTGTCGGCGTCGACCAGGGCCGGCAGCCCGACCGTCCGGGCGAACTTCCCGGCCGGCCGCTCCTGCCGCACCCAGGCCGCCGCGGCGACCTCCGGGGCCGCCCGCTCGCCCTGGACCGTCAGCGTGTTCCCCTCGGTCACGGTGACGTCCAGCTTGACCGGGTCGATCCCCGGCAGGTCGGCCTCGACGTACAGGGCGTCGGCGTCCTCCCAGACGTTCAGGAGCGGCCCGGACACCCCGGCGGCCGTCGCGGCCGCATACGGGGCGACCCGGTTGACCAGCCGGCTGAACTCCTCCTGAACGGCGTTGAACTCGTTGAACAAACCCCCAAACGGGCTGCGGACTCGGTTCATGACGTGCGTCTCCTCGGTATGGTGCCGGCGTTGCCGCCCGACTCACGTTTGGTTGGAGGGGCGAGGCCGGCGGTCGGATTCCGGGACACCCGCCCGACGGCGAGCCGGAATCTAACCCGCTTGCTAGAGCAGATTTCGGATTAGTGTGATGGGTCGGGTTGGAGTCCCGGCTTCAGCCGGGTTTCGCCGCCCGCGGCCGGCTGAAGCCGGGACTCCAACACCGGCCGCCACACCCACTTGAACCGCGCTCTAACCCCGACGGGACGGCGGATGTGCGGCGGATCGCCCCGAGATACCACCCGGGGCAACGCCCCGGGTCTGGTTACGGCAGCTTCACCGGCGGCTTGTCGGACCCGGCCCCGCCGTCGCGGCGGGCCGAGTTGATGGTGGCGGCCGGGACTTCCAGGTCGACGATCACCTCGGTCGGCTCGCCGGACGGCCCCTTGTCGCTCCAGATGTGTGTCGCCGACCGCTCGGCCTTATCCGACACCCGGGCCCGGACGTAGAACTTCCATAGCTTCTCGTCCGGCACTTCCCAGGTGTACCGGCCGGCCGACTTCCCGGCGTTGTTGTCCAGACCGTACTTGATCGGCTTCCATTCCGAAGCGGCCCGGTCGAGCGAATACTCAAGGTTCACCGGGTTGGGCAGAAGGTTGGCGTCTTCCGCCTCCCAGGCGATCTCGACCCGGGGCAGCCGGTTCGGCCCGGGCGTCACCCGGACGTTGGTGATCTTGACGTAAGGGTTTTGGGTGTCGACCACGACGTAGAGCATCGGCGGGTCGGTCCGCCGGGGGGCCGCGGCCTTCTGCCCGGACGGGCTCTCCGGGGCGACGTAGAACCCGTACACCCCGTCGTGCGGGGCCTCATACGGCAGCGGCTGGGGCGGGCCCGTGTCCCCCGGCTTGAGGTTCACGTCGAAGTCCTTCACCAGCTTCCAGTCCGCCTCCCGGTCGGGCAGGACGAACAGCCGGACCGACCGCACCCCGGACGGGCCCATCTTCTGGATGGCGTAGTCGACGGTCACGTTCTTGGTGTTGACGTACTCCATCCGCGGCCGGGGCGGGCCGGGCTCGGCCACGAGCGGGTCGCGGCCGGCGAAACCACCACCCCCACCGCCGGTCGTCAGCCACTCGGAGTTGCCGCCCCGGGGCACGGCGGCACCGGCCGCCCCGTCGCCCGGCACCCGGACGATCCGCGACCACTGGTCGTTCCCGGCCCGGTCCCGGACTCGCACCCGGACTTCGAGGGTGTCGTCCCGGCGGAGCTGCCAGGCGAATCGGTCGGCCGCCCGGAACTGCCGGCCGTTCTCCGCCTGCCAGTCGGCCCAGTGCGGGTACTTGGCCTGCAACTCGGCGAACGCCGGGTCGAGGTTGTCGTCGGTGGCGGCCCACTCGACCCCGTTCCCGACCGCCCGGATGCGGACCGCCGGCGGGGTGGTGTCGATCACCACCGCCTGCATCGGGGTGAGGGCGGCCGGGTCGGCCGGGCTGGCCGACCCGTCGGCGTAGAACAGTTGGGCGGCGAACTCGTGCGGCCCGTCCCGGTCGGCCTTGTACAGGAACCCGGACCGGCCGCCGGCCAGCGGCTGGAGCTCGCCCGCGGCCAGCTTCGGGCCGGCCTTCCAGGCGGCCGGGCGGGTGGTCGAGGTGTAGAGCTGGACGTGGGTGGGCTTGGGGTCGAGCCGGTCGAGCCCGACAGGGATGCCGACCTCCCGGTTCGGCCAGTAGTGTGGCGAGTCCTGGCCGGCCGCCGGGGCGACCGCCAGCCCCAGCGCCAGGATCACGGCCCCCCGCCGTCCCACGGTCGCGCCTCCGTTCGCGGGCCCGTTCACCATCGAAGGATCGGCCGGACGGTGCAGACGACTTGATAAGAGTTTTGGACGGGATCACAGGATAAGACCGGATCGAGAACTAAAGTCTTGATCTCGATCCGGTCTTATCCTGTGATCCCGTCCAGAATTTTCTGCCCCTCAACCCGCCGTGGCGGTCGCCCGCGGGCCGTTGACCGGCTTGCCCGGCGGCTTCGCCCCCGGGAACAGCAGCCGGGCCACCAGCCCCGACACCCCCGGCACCCACAGCCCGAGCCGGAGGAACCGGAGCAGCCGGAGCGAGCCGAACAGCGTCCCGACCGCGGCCGGGCCGGACGCCGTGGCCCCACTCGCCGTCAGCACCGGCACGGCCTTCCCCTTCGCCGGCTCGACGGCCACCTGCCCGTCGATGTCGGCCGCCGCGACCACGGCCGCCGCCCGAGCCTGCTTCGGGTCGGCCGCGTCGAACCCGAAGAGGAACTTCGGCAGCCCCGGCCCGGCCCGCAGCCGGTCCCGGATCACCCCGGCCGGGAAGTAGGCCAGCAGCATGGTCAGCATCAGCAGCTCGAACAGGTTCAGCCCCATGAACACCCCGATCCCGGCGTGCAGGAGCACCCCGAGCCAGAGCATCAGCGGCCGCAACCGGGTCCACACCAGGAACGGGAAGCAGACCTCCAGCCCCCAGGTGAACCACACCCCGAACGAGGTGGCCGCGTAGTAGAACCACTTGACCGAGGCGGCCCACCGGAACGCCGACTCGAACCACTCGTACCGCAGGAGGGTGAACTCCGGGTTGACCATCACGTCCCAGAAGGCCGTCCCGCTCCACCACCCCGGGCCCTTCAGCTTGGACAGCCCGGCGGCCAGGTAGATGAAGCAGAAGTGGACCTGGATCAGCCGGATGCCGAGGGTCGCCCCGGACGACGGCGGGGCCCGGTCGAGGAACGCCCGGGTCGGGTCGTCGATCTTCCCGGTCCGGCGGAGGCTGGCCCGGGCCGCCCGGTACCGGGCGACCAGCCGGTCGACCGACAGGGCCGCCCCGCTGTTCCCGACCACCAGGTAGACCAGCAGGATGTTCATCATCGTGTCCATGCCGAACAGGATCTGGTTCGTCCGGTGTAAGTACCCGACGACCGCGATCCAGGTCAGCACCCCCGTCACCCGGGTACACACCCCGAGGGTGAACAGGGCCATCGCGAGCAGGCAGAGGGCGTGGATGACCGCCATCTGGGTCGGGTCGGTGGCGTGGAACCAGACCGACACCAGGGCGTGCCCCTGCCGCCACGTCTTCCGCGGGTCGCTGTTCCAGTACTCCAGGTACTCGGTCAGCCGCTCCCGCTCGGCCGGGTCGTCCGGCAGGGTCAGGCAGAACCGGACGAACTCCCGGGCCAGGGCCGGGTTCTGGGCCTGGAGCTCGACCAGGTGGGCCAGGAGGTACCGGGCGTCGGTCCCGTCGGCCGGGAGGGCGGCGGCGGCCGCCGCCAGGTCGGCCGCCGCCGCCTGCCGGTCGGGCGGTTGGAGGGCCAGGAGGAACTCGGGGATGAACGGCGGGGCCCCCGGGTTGTCCGGCTGGTCCCGGATCACCAGCACCCCGACCTGGGAGGCGGCGTACACCTGCCGGCCGTCCCGCAGCCCGGCCAGCACCCGCTCCCGGTCGGCCGGGCCGAGCCCGTACACCCGCTCGGCGAACGCCAGCCCGGCCTGGCCGGTGACCGGGTCCTCCCGGGTGACCCGGTCGAAGTACCGGAGGGCCCGGGCCCGGTCGTCGGCCCCGGCCGGGAGCGACCGGATGTACGCCACCGTCGCCCGCCGGCGGTGGGGGAAGTCGGGCACCCGGGCGGTGAACCGGTCGGTCTCCTCCCAGTCGGTGAGCGAGGCCAGGACGTGCGGGGACTCCCGCCGCTCGCGGTCGATGTACCGGCTGCCGTACCACCCGTGCTTGCCGAAGAAGGCCTGGAGGTCGAGGCTGTACGTCAGGTGGATGTACAGGATCAGCAGGCCGGTGATGACCCGCATGAACCCGAGGGTGGTCGGGTCGGACGGGGCGAACCAGAAGTCGGACCACCGCCGCCAGAACGGCCGGGCCGGGGGGGACGGCGTCGTGCTCATCGGGCCTGCTCCTGCGGGGGCGAGTTTCGAGTTTCGAGTTTCGAGTTTCGAGTCGATCGGCTCCGGGTTCGGACGTTCCGAACTCGAAACCTGAAACTCGAAACTCGAAACTCGTTTAGCGGAACTGGTCCCAGTCGAACTCCAGCCCGGCGTGGAGGGACATGTAGTCCTTGTAGGTCTTCTTGTCGGCCGGGCCGGGCGGCTTGGGCAGGACCGGGACCAGCCAGTACAGCATCGGCTCCTTCGGGTCGACCAGCTGGCCGAGGCCGTCGAACTCGCCGAGGAAGAACGGCCGGTAGGTGGTCGGGTCGTACGGGTCGAGCGGCCGGCGGGTCGCGGTCCCGACCCCGGTGAACTCCCCGACCCCCAGGGTCTTGTGCTCGATCCGGTACACCTTCACCGTCGTCTTGGCCGCCGCCTCCTTGTTCGGGGTGTGCTCCAGGATCAGGTGCTGGGCGTAGGACGGGAGGATGTACCGGGTGACGTCCGGGGTCGGCAGCTTGTACTCGGCGGCGTCCGGCTCGGCCGGGTGGAGCGGGTAGTAGGCGGCGTCCCCCCGCCCCGGCTGGGCCATCAGGACCCGCCGCTGGTGGACCTCCGACTTCTCGAAGTTCTCCGGCAGCATGTAGTCCCCCAGCCCCCGGGCCACCTGCTCGGTCAGCGACAGCCGCCGGTAGTAGGTCAGGCCCATCGGGTCGCGGATGTCGGCCGGCCGCTTCGGCAGGACCACCCACTTCATCTCGTACCTCGGCCGGCGGACCCCGTCGGCCGTCACCTCCTCCCCCACCTCGGTCTTGATGAGGCAGGCCAACAGCGACGCCGGCCCCGGCTCCGGGGAGTAGAAGTGGTAGGCATTCCGCAGGTAGAGGAACTGGAGGTACTGGTTGTACGCCCGGCTGTACACCTGCTCGACCAGCCACGGGGACGGCGGCGGGCTGACGGTCGCCAGGAAGATGCCGTAGAAGTGGAACAGGGTGTAGCCGGTGACGGCCGCCAGCCGCCAGACGGGCGGGAGCACCCGGAGCAGCCCGAGGACGACCGCCACCCCGGCCATCACGTTGAACAGGAACCGGAACGAGTCCCAGTGGGGCGGGGTGCCGAAGTGGGCGAGTCCGGCCGTGCCCGCCCCGATCGCCCAGGCCTGCCACCGGTCCGGGCGGAACGAGACCGCCAGCCCGGCCGTCACCGCCCCGGCGAACACCAACAGCAGCCGGGCGGTGTTGGCCACCCACGGGAGGTCGACGGCCGCCGCGACCAGACCGACGGCGGCGGCGGCCCCGGCCAACCCGGC
>JAIEQO010000123.1 GCA_019747655.1 Gemmataceae bacterium
CCGCCCCCGCGACCGGGGGGGGCGTCCTCCCGCAGCCGACCGCTCCCACCGGCCCCCGCCCTTCGTAGGGGAGGGGGCCGGGGGGAGGGGTCTCCGCGGGATCATCGGCAAGGCCGTCTACTATGCCCCCCACCGCATCACGTTCCCGCCGGACGGGCTGTGGGACGACGACCTGGAGTCGCCCTTCGACCCGTGGCGGCTGCCGGGCTACGCCGACATCCCCGACCCCGGCGAGCCGGTCGAGCCGGGCCAACCGGTCCTCACGTTCTTCGCCACGGGTTCGACGGCCGACATCGTCCGTGCGACACTGATGGAGAGGGCGGCGGAACTGGACCGCCTGTTCGGCCGGGAGGGCGTGGCGTGACCCTGAACGAGCGGGCGGACCGGGTGGCCGACGAGCTGGAGCGGGAGGCCGACCGGTTCCGGGTGGGGGTGGCGCGGGTCGGCGGAGCCCGGGTGATCGACTGCGGCGGGGCGGTGGTCGGGAGCCTCGCCGCCGGGCGGGCCCTGGCCCGGGCGTGCCTGGCCGACCTGGCCGAGGTGGATTACGTCCCATACCCGGACGGGGCGGTCGGCGGGCCGGCGGTTCAGGTCACGACCGACGACCCGGTCCGGGCCTGCCTGGCCAGCCAGTACGCCGGGTGGCAGGTCAAGGTCGGCGACTTCTTCGGGATGGGGTCCGGGCCGTTCCGGGCCCTGTCCGCCCGGGAAGAACTCTTCCAGCACATCCCCGGCAAGGAAGAATCCCCCGTAGCGGTCGGGGTGATCGAGACCCGCAAGCACCCGACCGAGGAGATCGTCGCCCACCTCGTCGCCAAGCTCCCGCCGGTGGCCGAGCACCTGACGCTGCTGGTGGCCCCGGCGTCGAGCATGGCCGGCACCGTGCAGGTGGTGGCCCGGTCGGTCGAGACGGCCCTGCACAAGCTGCACGAGCTGAAGTTCGACGTGACCCAGGTGTTATCCGGCTACGGGGTGGCCCCGCTGCCGGCGGTGTCGCCGGACGAGCTGGCCGCCATCGGCCGGACGAACGACGCCATCCTGTACGGCGGCCGGGTGACGCTCTGGGTCCGGGCCGACGACGAGCTGCTGGCGGCGGTCGGCCCGAAGGTCCCGTCGTCCGGGTCGAAGGACCACGGCGAGCCGTTCGCCGACATCTTCCGGCGGTACAACGGCGACTTCTACAAGATCGACCCGCTGTTGTTCTCGCCGGCCGAGGTCGAGTTCCGGAACCTGAAGACCGGCCGGTGCCACCGGTTCGGCCGGTGCGAGCCGGGGTTGGTGCGGAAGTCGTTCGGGTTAGAATGATGCCACGCACGGGAGGGCCACGATGGGCGCGCACCTGCTCGGCCGGCGGCCGGCCGACCGCTCGGACGATGTCGAGCCCGGGGACGATTACGACGTTGTTGACGGCATCCGGGTGGAGCGGAACATGGGGTCGGAATCGAGCTGGATCGGGGGCGAGTTGCACGCCCGCCTCCGGGACTACTGCCGGGCCAACCGGCTCGGCTGGGTGTGGCCGGCAGACTCGGGATTCGCCTGCTTCCGCCGCAAGCTGGTCCGGTTCCCGGATGTCTCGTTCGTCCGGTACGGCCGGCTGCCGGGCGAGCGGGTGCCCGAGGGGCACCTCACGATCCCCCCGGACCTCGCGGCCGAGGTGGTCTCCCCACATGACGAGGTCCTGCCCTTCGAGGAGAAACTGCTGGACTACCGCGACGCCGGTGTGCGGCTGGTCTGGGTGATCTTCCCGAATACCGGGACCGCGTGGGTGTACCGGCCCGACGGGTCTGGCGTTTTCGTCGGCGAGGACGGGCTCTTGGACGGCGGGGACGTGATCCCCGGGTTCAGCGTCCGTCTCGCCGACCTGTTCCCGCGGCCTCCGGAACTGCCCGCCGTCCCCGAGCCCCCGGCGGCGTGATGCGGATCGCCGTCCTGTCCGGCGGGTCGGGCTGGCACGTCGCCGACCTGATCCGGGCCGCTACCGAACAGCGTCACGCCGCCGAGGCCGTCGACTTCCGGGCGGTCGCCGCCGGGGTCGGGCTCGGGCCGCCGCTGGCCGGGTTCGACGCCGCCCTCGTCCGGACCATGCCGGCCGGGTCGCTCGAACAGGTCGTGTTCCGGATGGACGTGCTGCACGCCGCGGCCGCCGCCGGCGTGATGGTGCTGAACCCGCCGCGGGCGGTCGAGACCTGCGTGGACAAGTACCTGACGGGCGTGCGGCTCGCCGCAGCCGGGCTGCCGACGCCCGACACCCACGTCTCCCAGCTAGCCGACGACGCCCGCGCCGCGTTCGACCGGCTCGGCGGGGACGTGGTGGTGAAGCCGATTTTCGGCTCCGAAGGCCGGGGCATGGTCCGGCTGACCGATCCGGAAACGGCGTGGCGGACGTTCCACGCCCTCGCCCGGACCGGGCAGGTGATTTATCAGCAGCGGTTCGTCCGGCACCCGGGCTGGGACCTGCGGGCGTTCGTCCTCGGCGGGCGGGTGATCGCGGCCATGAAGCGGACGGCCCGCGGCGACTGGCGGACGAACGTGGCCCTGGGCGGCACCGCCGAGCCGGTCGAGCTGGCCCGGCCCGAGGCCGAGCTGGCCGTCCGGGCGGCGGCGGCGGTCGGCTGCCCGGTGGCCGGGGTGGACTTGTTGCCGGGGCCGGGCGGCGACCTGAGCGTCATCGAGGTGAACGCCGTCCCCGGCTGGCGGGCCTTGGCCCCGGTCAGCGGCACCGACATCGCCTCCGCGGTCGTGCGGTACTCGGCCGAGGAGTACCGGCCGTGAGCGGGTGGGCCGACACGCCGGAATTCGCTCAGGTCGCGTGCATCTGGGAGGTGATGACCCGCAAAGTCGGGAACGTCCACCCCGCGGCCCCCTTCCCGGGTACGACCGCCACCGACTTTCTCCTGAGCGCGGCGGCCCTCAACCTGCCGTTCGCCGACCGCTGCGGCCGAGGAGTCGGGATGGCCGTGTGGGCGGCGGCCGAGGCGACGCGGGAGATGGTCGGCCAGAACACCAACCTCGGGATCATCCTGCTGCTCGCCCCGTTGGTCGCGGTTCGGGAGTCGCCCGCCCTCCGGGATGGCATTCCGGGCGTTCTGGCCGGGTTGACCGTCGATGACGCGGAATGCGCCTACAAGGCCATCCGCCTCGCCAATCCCGGCGGCCTCGGTGACGCCCACGAGCAGGACGTACGGGCGGAGCCGACCGTCACCCTGCTCGAAGCCATGAAGCTCGCCGCGGACCGCGACATGGTGGCCCGGCAGTACGCCAACGGCTTCGCCGACGTGTTCGACTTCGGCGTCCCGGCTTTTCTCGACGCTTTCGCCCGGTTCGGGTGCGTCGAGGCGGCGGTGATCGACTCCCAGTTCCGCTGGCTGGCCGCGTACCCCGACTCGCTCGTCGCCCGCAAGAACGGCCCCGCCGTCGCCGAGGAGGTCCGCGGCCGTGCGGCGGACCTCCTCAACCTGGGCGGCATCGCCACCCCCGAAGGCCGCCGGGCCGGCGTCGCCCTCGACCGCCACCTCCGCTCGGACGGCAACAAGCTCAACCCCGGCACCACCGCCGACCTCATCACCGCCTGCCTGTTCGTCGCCCTGCGGGAAGGTAAGGTAGCCCCGGCGGCCCCGTTCCGCTGGAACGCCGAGGACTGGCTGTGACCACCGACCGGTACACGGTCCGCATCGAGAAGGACCACCTCGTCTTCTGCTGCGGCCACTTCATCAGCTACGACGGCCACCAGTGCGAGCGGCTGCACGGGCACAACTACCGGGCGGCCGTCGAGGTCGCCGGGCCGCTCGGCCCGGACGGGTACGTCGTCGACTTCCTCGCCCTCAAGGCCCGGGCCAAAGAAATCACCGACGACTGGGACCACCACATGCTGGTGGCCGCCCGGAACCCGGTCATCCTCGTCGAGGAGACCGGCCCGGCCGTCCGGCTGCGGTACAAGGACCGGGAGTGGCTCTTTCCGGCCGACAACTGCGCCCTCCTGCCCGTCGAGAACACCACGGCCGAGTTGATCGCCCACCACCTCGCCGGCCGGCTCCTGACCGTACTCCGCGACCAACACGGGTTTGTGCCCGAGGTCCTGCGGGTCGAGGTCGAGGAGGGCCCAGGCCAGTCCGCCGCCGTCGAGGTTCGGCCCTAGCCCGCCCGGTCCCCGCGGTTCGCCTTGTTTCCCCACCCCGGTTCGGGTATCACTCGCCGGCCGGGCCGACCGTCCCGGCCGGGCGGGGGCGCGGTCCCGGCGGCAAAACCGGCTCAGACCCTCCCGCCGGCCGGCCGATACTAGGTCCGCCCCGGCGGCCGGCCGCCGACCCACGCCGCCGCACGACGCGGCCGGCTCATCCGGGCAGGGACGCTTGGACATGGCCAACCCGAAGATTCACAGCCTGGACGAGCTGGTGGCGCTCCTGGACCGGCACCGGGCCGACGGCCGCCGGGTCGTCCACTGCCACGGCGTCTTCGACCTCCTGCACATCGGCCACGTCCGCCACTTCGAGCAGGCCAAGAAGCTCGGGGACGTGCTGGTCGTCACCCTCACCCCGGACCGGTTCGTGAACAAAGGGGTCGGCCGGCCGGCGTTCACCGACGCCCTCCGGGCCGAGTTCCTGGCGTCGCTGGCGTGCATCGACTACGTCGCCGTCAACAAGTGGCCGACGGCCGTCGACACCATCCACCTGCTCCGCCCCCACGTGTTCGCCAAGGGGAGCGAGTTCCAGAACCTCCAGGACACCATCGGCCACGTCTCGAAGGAGGGCGAGGCGATCCGGGCCATCGGCGGGGAGATCGTCTTCACCGAGGACATCGTCTACAGCTCGTCGGCCCTCATCAACCAGTACATGAGCCAGTACCCGGACCACGTCCGGGAGTTCCTGTCCGACTTCGCTGCCCGCCACCCGGCCGAGGACGTGCTCGCCCCGTTGCGGGCCGCCGAGGGGCTGAAGGTGCTGGTCGTCGGCGAGACGATCATCGACGAGTACTCGTACTGCGAGGCGATCGGCAAGAGCGGCAAGGAGCCGGTCCTGGCCACCCGCTACCTCGGGACCGACCGGTTCGGGGGCGGGGTGCTGGCGTGCGCGAACCACGCCGCCGGCTTCGCCGAGCGCGTGGATGTCTTCACCATGCTCGGCGAGGGGATGGACCAGGAGGACTTCGTCCGCGGGGTCCTGAAGCCGAACGTCACCCCGATCCTCGTCGAGAAGAAGAACTCGCCGACGATCGTGAAGAAGCGGTTCGTCGAGAAGTACCTGTCCCAGAAGATGTTCGAAGTCTACCGGATGAACGACGAGGCCCTGGACGAGCGGGCCGACGCCGACCTGTGCGACCGGCTCCGGGCCGTCGTCCCCGACTACGACGTGGTCATCGTGGCCGACTACGGGCACGCGATGCTCACCCCGGACGCGATCGACGTGCTCTGCCGGCACAGCAAGTTCCTGGCGGTCAACACCCAGTCGAACGCCGGCAACCACGGGTTCAACATGATCTCCAAGTACCCCCGGGCCGACTACGTTTGCCTGGCCCAGCGGGAGGTCGCCCTGGAAACCCGGAGCCAGCGGCTGACCCCGGACGAGATGGTCCGGCACGTCTCCGGCCGGCTCGACTGCCCGCGGGTGATGATGACCCGCGGCAGCGCCGGGACGATGTACTACACCGCCCCGGCCGAGACCCACCGGGCCCCGGCGTTCGCCACCAAGGTGGTCGACCGGGTCGGGGCCGGGGACGCCGTCCTGTGCGTCACCACCCTGGCCATCGCCGCCGGGGCCAAGCCCGAGTTCGTCCCGTTCATCGGCAACGTGGTCGGGGCCGAGGCCGTCACCATCCTCGGCAACCAGCGGTCGATCGAGCGGATCCCGCTGTACCGCCACATCGAGTGCCTGCTCAAGGTCCACCGGTCCGAGAAGGCCACGCCCACGACGTACAAGATGGCCGGCTAGGAGTTTCGAGTTTCAAGTTCAGAGTTTCGAGTTGAAGACGGGTCCGGATCGACTCGGAACTTCAAACCCGAAACCGTCCCGAAGGGAATCGATGAGCGACAAGCACACGGTCCTGGTCACCGGCGGGGCCGGGTACGTCGGGTCGGTCCTGGTCCCGAAGCTCCTGGCCGAGGGGCATTCGGTCCGGGTCCTCGACACCTACTGGTTCGGGGACGACGTGCTGGCCGGGGTCAAGGGCCACCCGCACCTGACCGAGATCAAGGCCGACATGCGGGACCGGGCAGTCGTCGACCGGGCCGTCAAGGGCTGCACCGCCGTCATCCACCTGGCCTGCGTCAGCAACGACCCGAGCTTCGAGCTCGA
>JAIEQO010000109.1 GCA_019747655.1 Gemmataceae bacterium
GTCTTGACGTACCGGACCTTGCCCTCCTGGAGGCTCGCCAGCCCGTTCGAGATCACCTCCGGGAACATCGGGATGACCTTCTGCGGCAGGTACACGCTCGTCGCCCGGCGGCGGGCCTCGGCGTCGAGCGGGCCGCCCGGCTTGGCGAAGTGCCCGACATCCGCGATGTGGACGGTCAGCACCCAGTGCTTGGTCTTCGGGTCGATCTCGACGGAGACCGCGTCGTCGAAGTCCCGGGCGTCGGCCGGGTCGATGGTGACGACGAGGTCGTGGGTGAAGTCGGTCCGGCCGCCGAGGTCGGATTCGTTGAAGTCGCGGGCCGCCTGCCGGGCCTCGTCCAGGGCCGCCCCGGGGAACTCCTCCGGCAGCCCGAACGCCTTGATGACGGTCCGGGTGTCGACGCCCGGGTCGCCGTGGGCCCCGAGGACTTCGGTAATGACCCCCTCGCCCCGCTCGTCCGGCGACGGGAACCGGACCATCTCGATGACGACCTGGTCCTGCGGCCGGGCCCCCTTCGCCCCGGGGTCGCCGACGGCGATGCTGTGGGCGAAGACGTTACCGTTGACCCGGACGAGGGCCTCCCCATCCCGCTCGAAGTAGGTGCCGACAAAGGTGCGGGTGGCCCGGCCCGTCACCCGGACCACCTGGCCCGCGGCGTCCTTGAGTTTCGACGCGGTTCGGGTGATGCGGACCAGCACCTCGTCGCCGGTGGCCGCGTCGAGGGCTTTGTCCTCGCGGATGAACACGTCCGGGCCGCCGGGCATGCCCTCCTTCGGGTGCGGGCGGACGTACCCGGCCCCGCTCTTGGTCCGGCGGTAGGTGCCGATCATCGTGCCGTGGGCGTCGGCCGGGCGGAGGGTCTGGTCCTTGTTGACGGCCAGCCGGTTTTCCTTGACCAGCGCCCGGAGCGTCTGGCGGAACTCCGGGTACTCGTCGTCGGAGACGCCCATCCGCTTGGCGAGGACCTTCGCCTTGACGGGGGTGTAGCTCGGCCGGGTGACGGCCTTGATGATGCGGGTGACGAGGTCGGACATGGCAACTCGGGATTCAGATTAACCACAGAGTCACAGAGGACACCGAGCAGAGAATGACAGAAAACGAGTTCAAAACTCCCTTCTTGTCTGCTCCGTGCCCTCTGTGACTCTGTGGTTAATCCTTCCTAATCATAACCTCCGCCGCTCTCCCCATACAGGTCGCCGTTCCCGCCGCCCTTGTAGAACCGCCGGCCGAGGTTGTGGTTGTACGGGGTCCAGGCCGACGGGTTGTTCCGGTCCTCCTTCAGCTCCCGGTACACCTGGTTCATCCGGGTGTCGACCGAGTCGATCAGGTGCAGGAGGACGGCCTCGGGGGTCATCGGCAGCCGCGGGCTGCCCCACTCGAGCGTCCCGTGGTGGCTGAGGATCATGTGCCGCAGGCGGAGCAGGAGTTCCCGCGGGACCGGCTCGCCGGTCAGGTCCGGGACCTTCGCGGCCATCTCGGTTAAGAGTTCCAGGCCGATGGCCAGGTGGCCGACGAGTTGCCCCTCGTCGCTATACCCGAAGGCCCGGCTGTAGGTCAGCTCGCGGACCTTGCCGGCGTCGTGGAGGAACACGCCCATCAGGAGCAAATCGCGGTCCACCCACGGGTAGAGCGGGTGGAGCCGGTCGGCCGCGTCCATCATGCTCACGGTGTGTTCGAGCAAGCCCCCGACGGTGGCGTGGTGGAGCTTGACCCCGGCCGGGCAGGTGACGAACGCCCGGCTGAAGGCGTCCTCGGAAAGGAAGCACTCGGCCAGGGCCTTCAGGTGCGGGCTGGCGAGCTTGCCGAGGTAGCCCCGCAGCCGCTCCATCAGCTTCGGGACGCTCTGCTCGGTGTGCGGCAGGAAGTCGGTCAGCTCGACCTTCTGGGTCTCGACCCGGTCGAACGTGTTGAGGATGACCTGCAACGCCCCCTGGTGGAGTTGGACCTTGCCGGTGGCGTGGAGGAAGTCGCCGGCGGCGAACCCGCGGGCCTGGGCCTCGCCGGCGTTCCACATCCGGGCCTGGATGCCGCCGGTCCGGTCGCGGAGTTCGAGGAGCAGGTACGGGTTGCCGTTCCGGTTGGCCCGGACCTGCTTGTCGGTCACGAGGTAGACGTCGTCCAGGTTGTCGCCGTCCCGGAGTTGGTCGACGTAGCGGCGGCTCATGCGGCGGTCCTGCTCCTGCGGATGCGAACGGGTATACGGTACGGACGGGCCCGCGGGTTGGCCTCCGACCCTCGGACCCGACGCTCCCGCGTCGGGCAACGGACGGCGGCCGCTCCGCGGCGGGGTCGTCATGGTGGTTTTCGCCCCGGAGGGGCCGGCGTCCGTTGCCCAGGGCGGGAGCCCTGGGTCGAAGTACAATCCCCCCATGAGCGCCGCCTCCTCCCCCGCCGGCCGCCCCGTGACCGCCCCCGAGTTCCGCGCCGCGAAGGCCCGGGCCGCCAGGCTGGCCGTCGTCACCGCCTACGACTACACCGCGGCCCGGCTGGTGGACGAGGCCGGGGTCGACGCCGTCCTCGTCGGCGACTCGGTCGGGATGGTCGTCCAGGGCCACCCGACCTCGCTCCCGGTCACGCTCCGGGACATGATCTATCACACCCGCTGCGTGGTCCGGGGTGTCAAGCGGGCGCTGGTGGTAACGGACCTGCCGTTCCTGTCGTACCAGGTGAGCCCGCGGCAGGCGGTCAAGAGCGCCGGCCGGCTGGTCAAGGAGGGCGGGGCCCACGCGGTCAAGCTCGAAGGCGGCGAGCGGATGGCGGCGGCCGTCCGGGCGGTGGTGGACGCCGGCATCCCGGTGATGGGGCACGTCGGGTTGACACCGCAGTCGGTGCATCAGATGGGCGGGTTCAAGGTCCAGCGGGAGGCCGACCGGCTGATCGCCGACGCGAAGGCGGTGGAGGCCGCCGGGGCGTTCTCGATCGTGGTGGAGGGGGTGCCGGCCGAGGTCGGGGCGGCGGTGACGGCGGCCGTCGGGGTGCCGACGATCGGGATCGGGGCCGGCCCGGGGTGCGACGGTCAGGTGCTGGTCTACCACGACCTGTTGGGGCTGTTCCAGGACTTCGCCCCGAAGTTCGTGAAGCGGTACGCCGACCTCGGCCCGCAGGTGACGGCGGCCGTCGGGGCGTACTGCCGGGAGGTCCGGGCCGGCACCTTCCCCGGCCCCGAGCACTCGTTCCGCTGAGGGCGGGGGATGTTGGTGCTGCAGGGCGAGCGGGAGCGGGTCGAGGTGGTCCGGTTCGGGCCGGACGGGACCACCCTCGTCGCCCCGACGTACAAGGGGGTTCAGGTCTGGCGGGGGCTCCCCGCCCCCGGCCCGCCGGCGGTCATCGGCGACTACCGGTACGCCGGCCAAGTCGCGGTCACCCCGGACGGCCGGCTGTTCGTGGACGGGGCCACGTTCGCCGTCCACGACCTGCGGACCGGGGCGTCCCGGCCGGTCGTCCTGTGGGGCGAGTACGGGGCGTACTTCGCCATCTCCCCGGACGGCCGGTTCCTGGTCGTCGGCCAGAACCACCGGGACGGCCCGGCGAAGGCCACCCTGGCCTGCCGACCGACGGACAACCTGTCCCCGGGGGCGGCCGTCTGGACCCTGCCGATCACCCACCGGATCGACGCCGGGCCGGTCTTCCTCGGGCCGGACCGGTTCGCCGTCCACCACGGGTACTGGGACGAAGCGGCCCGCCGGGGCGTCGACCGGTACGTCACCCGGGATCTGCGGACCGGGGCGGTGCTGGCCGACGCCGAGGGACCGCACGCCGACGCCCCGACGTTCGCCGCCGACCCGGACGGCCGGTTCCTGGCCTGTGGGCGGACGAACCGGGTGGTCGTGGTGGAGGCGGCCGACCCGGGCCGGGAGGTGGCGGTGCTGAAGGCGGGGCGGAAGTTCGTCACCGGGCTGGCGTTCCACCCGTCCGCCCGGGTCCTGGCGACCGCCAGCAACGACCGGACGGTCCGGTTCTGGGACACCGCGAGCTGGACGGCCACGACGTTCGAGTGGGGGGCCGGGCGGATGCGGAGCGTCGCCTTCTCCCCGGACGGGACGCTGGCCGCGGCCGGCACCGACGACGGCCGGGTGGTGGTGTGGGACGTGGACTTGTAGGGCCGGCTGTGCCGGCCTCTTCCCCGCGGCCGGCACAGCCGGCCCTACGGAAGCCTCCGCTCGCCGACCTGCCGGACGACTGACCCCGGCTGATACGTCCCCCCTAACCGCTCCGCCCTCACCACCCTCCGGCCCCGGCCCGCGGTTTCCGCCCCCGGGACCCGTCCCGTCCGGGCCGCGGGGCCGGTATCATGGCCGCACGGACGCGGGGGACGCGATGCGGGTGCTCCAGGCGGCGAACGGCGAGGTGGTGGCCCTGGCCTTCGGGCCGGACGGCCGCTCCCTCGCCGCCGCCGTCGACGGGCAGGGGGTGTTCCTCTGGGACCTCGCCCACCCCGGCTACCCGGTCCGGCTCGACCGGGCCGCCAGCCGGCTGACCCGGGCCGTGTTCTTCTCCCCCGACGGCCGGGCCGTCCACTGGGTTGCCCGGGGCGGCTGGCGGGTGTACGACCGCGACGCCGGGAAGCCGACCCTCACCCGGCTGCCGGCGGCCCGCGACCCGATCGCCCTGGCCCTCGCCCCGGACGCCCAGTCGGTCGTCACCCAGCACACCTTCCCGGCCCCGGCCCTGACCGGTTGGGCCCACGACGGCCGCGGCTGGGACGAGGCGTGGTCCGTTTCCACCGACCAGCTCGCCGCCGAGCAACTGGTCGCCGACGGGGCCGGCCGGCGGCTGGCCCTCCTGACCCGCAAGACCAACGGCCCGCGGTGGTGGGGCCAGCCGTTCCGGCTGGAACTCCGGTCGGCCGTGTCCGGGGCGGTCGAGGCGGTCGGGACGTACCCGTACTCGTACTCCTGCCCGCTGGCGTTCGCCCCGGACGGGTCGGCCCTGGTCGGGGCCCACGAGATGACGCTCCTGGTCTGGCCGGTCCCGGACCTGGGGGTCGGCCCGCTGGTGGTCCGCAACGACAGCCGCAAGCACTTCACGGCGGCCGCGTACCACCCGGCCGGCGGGCACCTGTTGGTGGCCAGCAACGACGCCACCGTCCACGTGTTCGAGACGGCCGGGTGGGGCCGGGTGACCCGGTACGCCTGGCAGCTCGGCCGGCTGCGGAGTGTGGCCGTCAGCCCGTGCGGGACGCTCGCCGCGGCCGGCGGCGACCGCGGCGAGGTCGTCGTCTGGGACCTCGACCTCTGACCCGGAGGAGCCGGGATGCGGGTGCTGGCCGAGCGGTGGAAGACGCCCCTGCACCTGGCCTTCGGCCCGGCAACTCAACTCGCCGTCGCGTACTCGTCCGGCCTCGTCGTCTGGGATGCCGCGACCGGCGAACAGGTCGCCCGGTGTCGGTACACGGCGGCCCCGGTCAACCCGATCCGCCCGCAAGCGGTCTTCTTCCCGCCCGACGGCCGGGCGGTCTGCGTCGCCGACTCCGCCCTCGGGCTGTGCCCGTTCCGCCTGCCCGGGTTGGTGGCGGAACCGCACGACCGGGCGGACCGCTACTTCATCCGCGCGGCGGTGGCCGCCGACGGACGCCGGATCATTATCCACCAACTCGGGCCGCGGGAGGGCGACGGGTTGTGCGGCTACCGGTGGGATGACGGCCGTCCCGTCCCCGAGTGGCAGGCCCCAACTGCCGGGTATTACGCCACGGGCCTCGGGTTCTTCCCGGACGGCACCCGTTACGCCGCCGTCGAGCATCCGCTCTGGACGCCAACTCCGGCCGAAGACCTCCGCCCGCGTGTCCGCGTTCGAACGTGGCCCGGCGGTGCCGAGGTCGGGTGCGCCCCCTCCGACCGGAGCGAGGCCGGCCCGGTCGCCGTCTCCCCGGACGGCAGGCGGGTCGCGGTCCGGGCCGGAACGCACCTACTGGCGTGGCCGGCGTCACTGGCCGGCGAGCCGCTCCGGGCCGACACCGGCAGTCGCCGGCACTTCACCGGGATCGCCTTCCACCCGTCCGGGCAGTTCCTCGCCGCCACCTCCAATGACGCCACGGTCAAGCTGTACGACGCGGCCACACTCGCCCTCGTGCGGACCTTCACCTGGAACATCGGCAAGCTCAAGGCCGTCGCCTTCTCGGCCGACGGGACCCTGGCCGCGGCCGCCGGCGAGGCCGGCCGGGTGGTCGTCTGGGACGTGGACCTCTGACCCCGCCTTGGCGAGCGGGGGGGGGGGGCCCCCCCCGGACCGCCCCCGCAGGGGGGGGACCCCCCCCCCCCGCCCCCCGCGGCACCCCGTGGGGGGCGCCCGCCGGG
>JAIEQO010000961.1 GCA_019747655.1 Gemmataceae bacterium
GACCCGGTCGAAGAACCCGGGCCGGGTCGAGACGTAGGTGTTCCGGGTGACGTTCCCGAGCGGGTCGGTCTCGGTCAAGACGTTGCCGTCGCCGTCGTAGGTGTAGGTCGTGGTGTGGCCGAGCGGGTCGGTCTCGGTGAGTACGTTGTTGGCGTCGTCGTAGGTACGGAGGGTCTGGCCGCCCAGGGCGTCGACCTCGCGGACGACGTTGCCGCGGGGGTCGTACTCGAAGGTGGTCGGGTGCCCGAGGGCGTCCCGGACCGTCTCGACGGAGTTGGCCGGGTCGTGGGCCAGCTCGACCGTCTTCCCGGCCGCGTCGATCAGCTTGACCAGCCGGCCGCGGGCATCGTACTCGGTCCGCACGCCCGACCGGCCGAGCGGGTCGACGACCTCCGTGAGGTAGTGCGGGCGGCCCGGCAGGGCGTACTTGAACTTGGTCTCGTTCCCCTCGCGGTCGGTGACCGACACGAGGTCGCCGGCCCGGTCGTAGGCGTAGCGGACCGTGTTCCCGGCCGGGTCGGCGACGGCCACGATCCGCCCCCGCGGGTCGCGCTCGAACGTCACCCGGGGGCCGCGGTTGCTCGCGATGGCGGCGTCGGAGAAGGAGAGCGTGTTGCCGGTGCTGTCGCCGAGGGTGAGCAGGTCGCCGGTGGCGGCGTCCACGTCGTAGAGGAGCCCGTCCTTCGTCGTCAGGGTGTAGCGGCCGCCTAAATTGAGCCCGTCGGCCGGGTTGTACGCCAGGGCCGCGAGGGTGTAGTAGCCGTCGCCGGCGAAGATCAGGGTGTCGTCGTCCGGCACCGACAGCCGCGTGGTGACGCCCGGGTCGGCCTCGAACGCCGGCTTGTAGAAGGCCAGGTAGCCGCCGAACCCGGAGAGCCGCCGGGGCTTGAAGGTGAACCCTTCGCGGCGGCCGCCCGGCAGGGTGACGTACACCCGGGTGCCGTCGGTGAACGGGGTGTAGAGGCCGTACTCCTCGTTGCCGGTCGGCAGGATGCTCGTCCGCAGGTCGGTGTTGCGGAACTCCAGCCGCCAGCCGAACCCGAACTCGTCGGCCGTGCCGGCGTTGAGCGAGTCGTAGGTCCGGGCCACCGTCACCGGCAGGCCGGAGACGGGGATGGTCAGGTCGGTGAACGACAGCGTGAAGTTGCCGACCTTCAGGTCGCCGGCCACGTCCACCGTCGTCTCGATGCTCGACACGTTCCCGCCGGCGTCGGTGGCGGTCAGCCGGAGGACGTAGGTGTCGTTCGGCAGGCCGGACGGGTCGAACTTGCCCAGCACGCCGGCCGTCACCGACGTGTTGCCGCGGAACAGTTCGGTGAACACGCCCGTGCCGACCGGGGCGGCTTCGAGGACGTAGTTCACCAGGTTCGCGTCGCTGGCGGTGCCGACCACATCGACCGGGCCGGTGATCCGGCTGCCGGCCGCGGGGGCGGTAATGTTGACCTCCGGCGGGGTGGCGTCGCTGCGGTCCACGACAGACAGCCCGCCCGATGCGACGCTGACGTTCCCGGCCGCGTCCCGGGCGGTGGCCACCACCGGCACCTCGCCGGCCCGGGTCATCTTCACCGTCGCCCGGCCGGCCGCGTCGAGCGCCACCGGCACCCCGCCGACGGTCAGTGACAGCCCGGTGACACCGACATCGTCCGTCGCCAGGACGAGGAACGTGACCGACCGGCCGACGTCGACCGGGTTCTCGCTCACCCGCAGGTCGATCCGCGGGGCCTTCGTGTCGGCCAGGACGGCGAGGTCGTAGGTCTGGGTGACGGACAGCCCGCGGCCGTCGTCCACCGTCACCGCGACCCGGTGCTTGCCGACGTCGGCCACGCCCGGCGACCAGGTGATCCGGCCGAGGCGGTCGACCGTCATCCCGACCGGGTGCTGGTCGAGCGTGAACGTCAGCGGGTCGCCGTCGGGGTCGGAGGCCCGCACGTCGTACCGGTACGGCAGCCCGGCGGTGACGGTCTGGACGGCGTTCGAGGTGATCGTCGGCGGCCCGTTCGCGGCCGCGGCGACGAGCGTGTACGTCTGCGACCCGCCGGCCCCGCCGGGGTCGGTCGCCAAGACCACGACCGTGTGCGTCCCCGCCTGCCCGGCGGCCGGGGTCCAGGTGATGCGGCCGGTCGTCGCGTCGATCGCCATGCCGTCCGGGAACAGGGCCAGGCTGTACGTCAGGGCCTGCCCCTCGGGGTCGGCGGCCGTCACCGGGTAGACGTAGGCCACGCCCAGCGTCGCCTCGAACGGCGGGGTGGACGTGATGACCGGCGGCTCGTTCGCGGCGGTCGCCGACACGACGACGGTGAAGCTCTGCGTGGCGAAGCCGCCCTGTCCGTCCTCGACCCGGACGACGAACTCGCGGTTGCCGGTCTGGGCGGCGGTCGGCGTCCAGCGGACCACGCCATCCGCCCCGATCATGGCCCCGGCCGGGAAGGTCGTCAGCGCGAACGTCAGCGGGTCGCCGTCGGGGTCGCTCGCCCCGACCGCGTACCCATACGCCACCTCCACGGCCGCCGTGGTCGGCGGCGTCGAGGTGACGGCCGGCGGCAGGTTGACCGCCCGGACGGCCACGCTGAACGTCTGCGTCGCCCACCCGCCGCGGCCGTCGGACGCCCGGACCACGAGCGTCCGCGACCCGACCTGGTCGGCCGCCGGCGTCCAGCGGAGCGTCCCCCGCTCGGCATCGAGCGACACACCGGCCGGGCCGTCGTCCAGCGTCCACAAAACCGGGTCGTTGTCCGGGTCGGCGGCCGCGAGGTCGTACGCATACAGCCGCCCGACGGTGGCCCCGCCGGGCGGGACGGAGGTGATGGCCGGCGCCTGGTTCGACACTTGCGTCACGACGGTGACGGTGAAGCTCTGGACGACGCCCCCGCCGCGGCCGTCCTCGACCCGGACCTTGACCGGGTGCGGCCCGAGCTGGTCGGCGGCCGGCGTCCACGTCACCCGCCCGGCGGCGTCCACGGCCATCCCGGTCGGGGCCTCGTCAAGCGAATACGCCAGCGGGTCGCCGTCGGGGTCGGACGCCACGACCGCGTACAGGTACGGGTCGCCGACGCGGACCGACCCGCGGGGCTTGGAGGAGATGGTCGGGTTGCGGTTCGGGGCGGTGGCGACGGCCGGCAGGTCGAACGTCTGGGTGGTCTCGCCGCCCCGTCCGTCGGCCGCGACGACCGCGACGCGGAACGTCCCCTCCTGCCCGGCGGCCGGGGTCCAGGTGAGCCGGCCGGTGGCGGCGTCGATGGCCATCCCGGCGGGGTGTTCGCCGAGGCGGAAGGTGACGGCGTCGCCGTCGGCGTCCTGGGCCGTGACCGGGTACAGGTACGGCACCCCGACGACGGCCGGGCCGGTCGGCCGGGAGGTGATGACGGGGGTGGTGTTTGCGGGACCGACTACGATCTGAAACGCCTGGAGCGCGACCCCGCCCCGGCCGTCGCGGACGCGGAGGGTGACGTCGTGCGGGCCGGCCTGGTCGGGGGTGGGCACCCACACGATGGTGCCGCGGGCCGGGTCGACGGCCATCCCGGCGGGCTTGACGACGAGGTCGTAGGTCAGCGGGTCGGCGTCCGGGTCGGCCGCGGCGGCGGCGTACCGCAGGAGCTGGCCGACGGTGGCGGCGGCCGGCGGCGTCGAGGTGAACGCCGGGGGGCGGTTCGGCCCGGCCGGCGGCGGGGGCGGGCTGACCCCCTGCCGGGTGCCGAAGTCGATGCCGGCGACGGTCTGACCGGCCGTCAGGGTGACAGCATGCGGCAGGCCGCCAGCCGGGGCGGTTTGGACCCACCCAGCCAGCGGTTCCAACACGACCGTGTACGACCCGGGGGCAAGGTTCGGTATGGCGTAGGTGCCGTCCGTGTCCGTCGTCGCGAACCGCTCGCCGGGGTCTCGGTGGGCGTTGCGGTTGTCGTCGAGATACACGACTCGGCCGGCCAGCACCGGCTCAAGCGTCGCCTTGAACTCCATCTGGAACGGGGAGTACGGAGACGCAAGGGTATCGATGAACGCCCCGGTGGTCGCGTCGTATCGTCGAACCTCGTGTCCGTAGTAGTCCGACACATAGAGGCGACCGTCTGCCGCCCAGGCAAGGTCGGCCGGCGCGTTGAGGCCGGCAACACCCGCGGGTAGGAACTCTCCCAGGTAGCCTCCGGTCTCCCCATCGAACCGGATCACGCGGCCGCCGGAGTACGGCCGTCCCCCGTCGCCCTGATCGGACGCATACAGGCGCCCGTCCGGCCCGAACCGGATCATGTACGGGCCGTAATGCGACATCGCGTCGGAGCGGTCAGGGGGGAACGTAGCGAAGATGTCGATGAACGCCCCGGTGGTCGCGTCGAACCGGAGGATCTGATCCGCCCCGCGGGCGTTCGCCACATACAGCCGGCCGTCCGGCCCGAGCGTCAACGCACCCGCGGCGACCAACCCGCCCCGGCCGAGCGGGATGAAATCGCCCATATTCTCCCCGGTTACGCGGTTGAATCGCATGACCGGAAGCACATGGTTCGCGTTCGTGACGAGCAGGTTGCCGTCGGCACCGATGATGATTCGCCCCGCGTACTGGAGGCGAGAGTCGGAGACGAGTACGGACCGGAACTGTCCGGTCGTGCCGTCGTATCTCAGGATTCGAGCCGTGCTCCAGTCGATGACGTACAGGTCGCCGTCCGGCCCGGACGTGTACTCCCAACCGCGTCGCAGATCGCCGCCGCTGAGGAACGAACCGAGCGGCCGCCCGTCGGCCGCGTTGAACCGCTCGATGCCGACGGGTTCGCTGTCCGGAACGGGCGTGGTTGCGGCGCTCACGAGGAGCGTCTGTGCCGTGTTCCTGGCTCCGTCCGCGCTGAGGTCGTCGAACACCGTCCCGCGGATTTCGGCCGTGGGGGCGACTACCTCGATCGTGAACGTCTGGGTGTCGGCCCCGCCGCGGCCGTCGGTCACGCGGACAGTGACGGTGGAGCCGGCCACCTCAACGACGCCGCAGAGTGGGATGTCCAGGTAGTAACCAGGAGTTGTCCCAAGGCCCTCGTCCCACATGTCGTTCCACCGAGACGACCTCGACTCCCCTGGCCAGACCAAATGGACGTAGTCGTCCCGGCCGTTCTGGTTGCGGGGCTCTTCCGCCCCCCAGTTCTGGTAACTCGGGTTCTCGCCGCTCGCCCAGGTATAGACCCCCTCGGTCGCGGCGTCGTTCAGCCCGATCCACAACCCCCGGTCGATGCCGCCGAAGCGAGCGAATTGGGTGTAGAGCCAGTCGTTCTCGGCTTGGTTGCGGACGGTCGCGAGGTGCCCGCCGATCCGGACCGCGTCAGCCTCGGCGTCGGTCCAGCGAGAAGGGGCGAGGAGGTAGTAGTCATGGCCGTTCGCTGGGTTCCGAACGGGTCCGGCAATGATACTCGACGGCAGGGACGGGGACGTAATCACCCCCGTAACGGGGTCGATCCGCATCCCCGGCAGGCCACCGACCAGCGAGTACGTCAGCGTGTCGCCGTCCGGGTCGATGGCGTCGACGTCGTAGCGGTAGGGTTGGCCGGTGAGCACCGCGAACGACATGTCCCGCCCGTTCGGGTAGTCCGCGATCTCCCCGGTGATCCGGTCCCTGGCCCCCTCCGCGCCGCCCGCGTAACCGGACACGTTGAGGTCGTACATGCCAACCCCGTACCGGTCGTCCGCGGCGACGGTGAAGAAATACTTCCTCCCCACCACGGTCGGCACCGACGAGTCGAACAGGAAGGATGTCAGGCCCGAGACACTGACCCCCGGCTCGACGACGCGGCTCCGCCCGACCTCGATCGGGTTGAGGAAGTCGGTGGCGTCATACAGGATCAGATCGGCCGGGCCGACCAGTTCGTTGACGTGGTCGTTACCCGGACGGGACGGATCGTTGATGTAGAGCTGTACGCCGGCCATGTGGTCGGCTTCGGCGACAAATGTCTGGCCGTAGTCCCGCCACGACTCCTCGTGGGCGTTGTCGTAGACCGGTGGCACTACCAGCGCACCGGCCGGGTAGTCCTGACCGACTTGGGCCACGACCACCGGGTCCGTCACGATCACCGGCGGGTGGTTGCCGGGGACCATGCCGACCAGGATCGTGAACGTCTGGGTGGCCGTGGCCTGGCCGTCCGAGACGGTCAGCGCGACCCCGTGCGGGCCGACCTGGTCGGGCGTCGGGGTCCACGTCACCACCCCCGTCGTCCCGTCGATCTCCAAACCGGCCGGGCCGCCGAGGACCGAGAAGGTCAGCGGGTCGCCGTCCTCGTCCCGGGCCGCCGCCGGGTACGAGTACGCCGCCAGCACCGCCCCGCTCACCACCGG
>JAIEQO010000869.1 GCA_019747655.1 Gemmataceae bacterium
AGGCGACGCATGGGATTCCCTCCCGCAACAACGGCTTGCGGGAACATAGTAGGGAATCAACGCCATCCGGTATCAGTACGCCAGCGCGCACTACCAGGGCGCGTTGGCCCGCGCGGGGGGCAGTTGCAGCACGAGCGGGGTCGGCCGGTGCTGGGACAACGCCCCGGTCGGGTCGCCCCTCGGGCGGCTGAAGGGGGAGGTCGCGCCGGGCGAGATGTTCGCCGCCCGGGACCGGGCGAGGGCCGAGGTGTTCGAGCACCTGGGAGTGTTCGACAACCGCGTCCGCCGTCACTCCTCCCTGGGGCTCGTACCCCCGGCCGAGTTTGAACGGACGTACAACCAGACCCACCCTTAACCCCGGCTCCATTTTCCTTGGGGAAGATCAGAAGACCCGAGCCAGGGGCCGCCCTCCGGTCCCCCCTCCCCCCGCGGGGGAGGGGGATGGGGGGAGGGGTCTGCGAGACTTAACTCGAACGTCTCCGAGTCCACGAACCGGCCGGCGGCCGGGTCGTACACCCGCCGCAGCCCGGCCAGCTTCGGGCCGTCGATGGCGTACTCGTGATACCCCCAGAGCTTGGTCTGGGCCGAGCTGCCGACGCACACGGAATGGAACGGCTGGTACGCCCCGGCCGGCAGGACGTACCAGGCGTGCTTGTGGCCGTGCAGCCAGAGCGACACGCCGCACCCGGCGGCCGCGGCCATCGCCTCCCGCCAGTCGGTCAGCCGGTGCCAGCGGGCCTCGGGGTGGCCGCCGCGGGTCAGGAGCGGGTAGTGGCAGACGACCACCCGCGGGCCGGGGCCGAGCGTCCCGCACAGCTTGCGGAAGCGGTCGAGCTGGGCCGTCCCGATCTTGCCGGTGGCGTCCCACGACAGCAGGTTCGGCCGGGCCGCGTTCAGGGCGATCAGCCACACGTGCCCGGCCTTCTGGGCGAACGGGTAGGTGTGGTCGGGGTCGGCCCGCTCGCCCCGCTGCCAGGCCGAGAAGGCGTCCTCGAACGACTGCCGGCGGGTCGCCCCGAACGTGTACCGGTCGTGATTCCCGGGGACGGCCAGGGCCGGTGGCAGGTCGGGGTCCCACACCCCCAGGCGACGGGCGGCCGCGGCCAGCTCGTTGTCGAACGCCATCGTGGTCGCGTCGCCGGAGAAGACGAGGTGGTCCGGCCGGCGGTCGCGGATGTCGGCCAGGAGGGCGTCGACCACGGCGTCGGCGTGGCGGAACCGCCGCCCCCGGCCGAGGAACCGGACGTTCACCCACCCCGGGGCGCGCTTGCCGAACAGGTCCCGGACCCGCCACCCGAGCCGGGGCGAGGTCAGGTGCACGTCGCTGAAGTGCGCCAGTCGGACGGTCATCGGGGTAGGATACCGCGGCGGGTGGCCCGGGGCTTCACCCCGGGCTATGTTGTCACGGGCCTTCGGCCCTCAAACCCACGGGCCGGAGGGCTGTAAGCCCGACACAACGTAGCCCGGGGTGAAGCCCCGGGCCCCGAGGGCCCGTCATGCCGCTGACCCACGACTTCGCCGGCAAGGTCGCCCTGGTCACCGGCAGCAGCCGGGGGATCGGGGCGGCCGTCCTGTCCGGGTTCGCCGCCGCCGGGGCGACGTGCGTGCTCCACTACTGGGACGACCCGGACGGGGCGAATCGCCGGGACGCGGAGGAGCTGGCCGCCCTCCTGCGGGCGCGGGCCGGCGGGGCCGCCATGCCCGTCCAGGACGCCGCCGGCCGGGTGATCGGGATGTTTAGCCCCAGCGACGGTTCCGCCCCGAATCGGGTCCACGTCCTGCCGGCCGACGTGCGGGACGCCGGGCAGGTCGAGGCGCTGATGAAGCGGGTCCAGGAGACCTGCGGCGGGCTCGACATCCTGGTCAACAACGCCGGCATCATCCGCGACCGGACGCTCAAGAAGATGACCCTGGACGAGTGGCACGCCGTCATCCAGACGAACCTGGACGGCGTCTTCCACTGCTGCAAGTACGGGGCGGAGGTCCTCCGCGACGGCGGCCGGGTGGTGAACATCGCCTCGGTGGCCGGGCTGGTCGGCTACCACGGCCAGGCGAACTACGCGGCGGCCAAGGCCGGCGTCATCGGCATGACCCGGGTGCTGGCGAAGGAGCTCGCCCGGCGGGGGATCACGGTCAACGCGGTCGCCCCGGGGGTGATCCAGACGCCGATGCTCGGGGAGATCAAGCCGGAGGTGATGGCCGAGTACCTGAAGCAGATCCCGGTCGGCCGGCTCGGCGACCCGAAGGACGTGGCCAACGCGGTCCTGTTCCTGGCCGCCGCCGAGAGCGGGTACATCACCGGCCAGGTGCTCCCGGTCACCGGCGGGTGGGTATGATCGCGGACGGTATGTCTGATCGCGTAACGTTGTACGAGGCATTCGTGCGGGCTTTTCGGTGCAGCCGGTTGCACCCGGCCGACGACGAGCCCCGCGCGCACTCGGCCCTGGACGAGGCCGAATCCTTACTCGGCACCCGATTCCCGGACTCCTACCGGTTGTTCGTTGTTATGCACGGCTCGCCCTTCGTCCCGGACCTGTGGGAAGTCGTCGTCCGGCGGGAACTGGCCGGCCACCCGCTGCGTGAGTTCCTGACCCTTGACGAGTTGGTCGCTGACAACCGGACCTGCTGGTCGGGCGGGATGCCGGCCGACCACGTCGGGATCGCGGGCGACTTCATGGGCAACCTGTTCGGGTTTCCGCGCGTCGCCTCCGGCGAGAGCCGCCCGGACGACTTGCCGGTCCGGCTCTTCGACCATGACTACTGCCGGGTGGTGCCGGTGGCCGAGTCGTTCGACGGGTGGTTGAATTGGTTCGTGGATAACGTAGTGCCCCGGCCCTGAAGCCCCACCACCGGAGAACTGCCGATGCGATCGTTCGCCCTGCTGGCCGTCGTGTTGCTCGTCCCGGCCCCGGCCCGGGCCGCCGACTTCGACCCCAAGCCCGTCGACGAGGTAGTCGAGAAGGCCATGACCGCGTTCGAGGCCCCCGGCGCGTCGGTCGTGATCGTCAAGGACGGCGAGGTCGTCCACCTCAAGGGGTACGGGGTCAAAAAGAAGGACGGCGACGACACGGTCACGCCGGACACCGTCTTCCCGATCGCCTCCTGCACGAAGGCGTTCACCGCCACCCTGGCGGCCATGCTGGTCGCCGACGGCAAGCTGAAGTGGGACGACAAGGTCAGCGACCACCTCCCGACGTTCCGCCTGTCGGACGAGCTGGCCGACCGCGAGGTGACGGTCCGCGACCTGCTGTGCCACCGCACCGGGATGCCCCGCCACGACCTCCTCTGGGCCGGCCTGAGCACCGACACCGCCGACGTCATCCGCCGCTGGGGCCGGGCCAAGCCGAGTACCTCGTTCCGGTCGACCTGGGAGTATTCGAACGTCCCGTTCACGACGGCCGGGGTGATCGCCGGCCAGCTCGTCGGGTCGGACTGGGCGGCCGCCACCAAGAGCCGCCTCCTCGACCCGCTCGGGATGACCTCCAGCAGCGCCACCACGAAGGCCGGGCAGGCGGCCGCCGACCACGCCACCCCGCACTACAAGGGGTTCGACAAGACCGTCAAGCCGATCGCCTGGGACGACCTCGACCACGCCGGCGGGGCCGGGTGCGTCAACTCGTCGGCCCGGGACATGGGCCGGTGGCTGCAATTCCTCCTGGCCGGCGGCAAGGTCGGCGAGAAGCAGCTCCTCCCCGAGTGGCTGCTGAAGGAGACACAGTCGCCGCAGATGGTGGTGAAGCCGACCGGGCCGTTTGCGATCTATTACCCCCCGAAAGCCGGGGCGTTCACCGGCTACGGGCTCGGGTGGTTCGTCCACGACTACCGCGGCCACCTCGGCGTCTCCCACGGCGGCACCCTGACCGGGTTCCGGGCCCAGGTCATGCTGGTGCCCGGGAAGAAGGTCGGGGTGTGCGTCCTGTCCAACCTCCGGCCGTCGCTGGTCCCGGAGGCGGTCTGCAAGGCGGTGGTGGACCACCTGCTCGGGCTGCCGGCCGAGGACTGGGTGAAGTTCCACACCGAGGCGCAGGCCGGGCTGGAGTTCCAGGTCGGGGCCGGGCGGACGACGCGGAAGACCGGCCGGGCGGCCGACACCAAGCCGTCGCTGCCGCCCGCGAAGTACGCCGGGAAGTACGACGACCCGGCCTACGGCCGGCTCGAAGTGACGGAGAAGGACGGCGGGCTGACGGCGACTTGGGGCCGGTACACGTACAAGCTGGAACACCACCACTTCGACACGTTCACGGCGGTCCCGGTCGAGCCGGCGGCCGAGGTGTTCCAGTTCGACCGGGCGACGTTCGAGGCCCACTTCCGGCTCGGCCGGGACGGGGCGATCGAGGCGGTGCGGTTCCTGGACCAGGAGTTCAAGCGGTCCAAGTCGTGACCGGGGGTCGACAACCCAGGGCAGCCCCGGGCCGGGGCGTCGTGTAACGCCGACGGATCAGCGGTACCCGCCCGGCCGCCCCCTCCGGGCGGCCACACATGTCCTACACAACAGACTCGGTTATTCACTCAAGAGTAAACACCGTTTCATGCCCTTCCGCCGCGGGTATCGTTCACCGACGGCGGGGAGGTCCCGCCGGGCGGAGGACGCGACCATGACTCGGTTCCTGGTGGCGGCGGCGGTGGCGGTCGGGGTCGGGGCGGGGGCGGCCCGGGCGGGCGGCCCGCCGCCGGTGTACGTGGTGGTCGACCGGGTGGAGGCGACCGCCGACGCGGTGACGATCCACGGGGCGTTCGTCCGGCTCAAGGCCGGCCCGCGGTACGAGTACGGCCGGCCGGTCGAGGGGTTCGTGACGCTGGCCCTCGACGAGGCCAAGGCGGACGCCTGCCGGGCCGAGTGGAAGAAGTGGCGGCAGGCGGCCGGGACCGGGCGGGCGGTGGCCGTCGGCATGTGCGGGGC
Source organism: Gemmataceae bacterium (assembly GCA_019747655.1). Classification (GTDB taxonomy): domain Bacteria; phylum Planctomycetota; class Planctomycetia; order Gemmatales; family Gemmataceae; genus Urbifossiella. The sequence goes on from JAIEQO010000869.1 coordinate 4,901, forward strand.
CGGCGGGGCCCTGCTGAAGGTGGCCATCCACAAGCCGGGGGACAAGCCCGGGGCCGCGGACGCGACCTACACCCCGGGCCACCTCGGGGCGGTCGACAAGCAGGACTGGGACGACGAGGCCCCGGTCCGGGAACTGCTGGCGTTCGTGAAGGAGGCCAAGGAGGCCCGGTCGGCCCGGCGGGAGGCCGGCCGTTGACCCGGCCCGGCCCCGGGGTTAACTTGAGATCAATTCGCCCGGGGGCCGTGCCATGCGGAAGTCGAAGGCGGTCGCCCTGTCGCTGCTCGGGTTCGGGGCCGCCGGGTGCGGGTCCGGCGACCCGCCGGCCACGTCCGGGTACGCGGCCAAGGGGACCGGGTCCGAGCGGCCGGCCGCCCGGCCGCTCGACGACCTCCCGCCGGCCGACCCGTCGCAGGCCTTCGCCGAGCCGGACGACACCTGGTACGACCCCGACGGGAAGGAAATCCCGAAGGAGTTCGTCGCCGGGCCGGAGGGGAAGCCGGTCCCGGCCAGGCCGCCGCACGACCGGTTCGGCCGGCCGTGGGTGCAGGACGAGAACGGCGAGTACGTCCCCCCGCCGCCGGCCCCGGTCCGGGTCAGCCACCTCTTCGGGGCGGTTATCGTCTACGGGATGCTGGGCGGCCGGCCGGGGCCGACCGTCCTTCCCCGGAGTGCGGCCGGGACGATCAGCCGGTCCGCCCCCGGGACGGTCGGCCGGGGCGGGTTCGGGTCGACGGCCGGCCGGGTCGGCGGGGCCTCGACCTGACCGGCCATGAAACAGCTCACCATCGTGGTCAAGCCGTTCCGGGCCGAGGCCGTCCTGCGGGTAGTCGCGGACGCCGGCGTCACCGCCTGCGCCGTCCGGGAGGCGAAGGGGTACGGCCGGCAGAAGGGGTATCTGGACCGCTACCGCGGGTCGGAGTACAGCACGGCCTATTTGCCGAAGGTGGAGATCACCGTCTGGGTGGCCGACGAGCGGGCCGCGGGGCTGGCCGACGCGGTCGCCCGGGCGGCCCGGACCGGGCGGATCGGGGACGGGAAAATCTTCGTCGTCCCGCTCGCCGGCCCGGGGGTGTTGGAGTTCTGACCGAAATGGACCAGGGGCGCGAGCCCCGGGCTACCGTCGGTCGCCGCTCCGCGGCTCCAATGCTAGAGTCCCGGAGGGACGACCGATGGTAGCCCGGGGTGCAAACCCCTGGTCCATTTCGGACCCTTCTCGTCCCCCAACCGGGTTGCGATAATAACCCGGCGAGGCCGCGGGCGGCCGGCCGGTGCCCCGCCCGACCCACCCGCCTCGGCGCCCACTGAACCACCAAGGAGCCGTTCGTGACCCTAAACCTCCGTCTCGTCGTCGGCGGGGCCGGCCTGGCCGCCGGCCTCGCCGCCCTGACCGCCGCGACCGCCGCC
>JAIEQO010001096.1 GCA_019747655.1 Gemmataceae bacterium
GTTCGACGACAGGTATGCGGGTCATGGCTTCCCTCCCACAGGTGGATAGGGATAGCCATCACCGAGAGGCGGTATCATAACCGCTCACTTTGCGTTGCAAAGTTTCTACCAGCGGCGGCGGGGGGTTGCCATGCGCGGGCTCCGGGCGCTTGACCGGCTGTTGCGGGGGGAGGCGACCGAACCGGCTGGCCTGGCCCGGGACGGGCTGGCCGTTCCGCTCCGGCCGGTGCTCGGTGCGGCCCTGTTGTTGGCCGCCGGTTACGGCGTCTGCATGGGGGTCTACGGGGTGGCCGGGCGACCGGACCCGGAGTACCGGCAGGCGGTGGCCGCGGCGGTCAAGGTGCCGGCCCTGTTGGCCGTCACCCTGGTCGTCACCTTCCCGTCGCTGTACGTGTTCACCGCCCTGTGCGGGTCGCGGCTCGGGGCGGCGGACGTGGCCCGGCTGTTGGCCGGCGGGGTCGGCGTGCTGGCCGCGGTGCTGGCCGGGCTCGGGCCGATCGTCGCCTTCTTCTCCGTCACCACCACCAGCTACCCGTTCGTGGTGCTGTTGAACGTGGCCGTGTTCGCGGCGGCCGGGGGGTTCGGGGTGGCGTTCGTCCAGCGGGCGGTCGAGCGGCTGACGGCGGTCCGCCCGCCGCCCCGGGCGGTGCTAGTCCGGACCCCGCCGGACGAGCCGGGCTCGCCGGCGGAACCCCGCGTCCGGGAGGTCGAGGTGGAGGACCCGCCGGCGGCCGACGACCGGGTCCGGGTGGTGTTCCGGGTGTGGCTGGTGGTGTTCGCCCTGGTCGGGGCCCAGACCGGGTGGGTACTGCGGCCGTTCATCGGGTCGCCGGCCCGGGAGTTCGCCTGGTTCCGGCCCCGGGAGGGGTCGTTCTTCGAGGGGGTGGCCCGGGCGGTCCGGGCCCTGTTCACCTGAGCGGCCATGACCCGCTACCTGGACGGGCTGCTCCGCGGGACGGGCCCGGTCGGGCTCCTCCCCGGGCTGGGGGTGGTGGCCGCCGGCGGGGCGGCCTACGGGGCGGTGATGGGGTGCTTCGGCGGGGTCGGCGGGGACCGCCCGTGGCAGGTGGTGTACGCGGCGGTGAAGGTGCCGCTCTTGCTGGTGGTGACCACGGCCCTGGCGGTGCCGAGCTTCTTCGTGTTGAACTCCCTGCTCGGGCTGCGGGGCGACTTCCGGGCGGCGGCCCGGGCGGTGGCCGGGGCCCAGGCGGCGGTGGCGATCGTCCTGGCGGCCCTGGCCCCGTACACGGCCGTCTGGTACTTGACCTCCGGGGACTACGGGGAGGCGTTGCTGTTCAACGCGGTGGTGTTCGCGGCGGCGAGCCTGGCGGCCCAGTGGGTGTTGCGGCGGCGGTACGCCCCGCTGGTGGCCCGGGACCGGCGGCACCGGGTCGCGGTCCGGGCGTGGCTGGGGGTGTACGCGTTCGTGGGCGTCCAGATGGGGTGGGTGCTGCGGCCGTTCGTCGGCGACCCGGCCCGGCCGGTGACGTTCTTCCGGGACGAGCCGTGGGGGAACGCCTATGTGACCGTGGCCGACATCCTGTGGCGGGCGGTGATGGGGTGACGCCGGGGTCAGGCCGCGGCGAGGGCCTTGCCGCCGTAAGCTCGCTGCAGGATGCCGAACACCCGTTCGGCCGCGGCATCCGACACGGCGTTGTTGAATTGCGTGTCGACCAGGAAGGCCGACCGGGGCACGAACCCGAGCCGGGTCGGCAGTGCCGCCCGCTCGCCCGGTTCGAGCACGTCGAGGAAGACGTGGGTGTCGAGATAAACGTAGACGCCGCCACCGTCGGTATCGATGCTCCAGTGGTGGGTCCGCGGGAACCAGGCGGCGTCGAGTTCCGGCCCCAGCACCCAGACGACGCCCGACTCGTCCGGCACCTCGGGGAGGTACAGCGTCCAGGTCTCGGCCATGGTCGTCGCCCCCCCGGTCATGGCAACGCGCGGACGACCGCCGCGACGGCCGCCCGGTCAGTATACACCCCGGCCGACCCGGCCGCGAGCAGGGCCCGGGCTGGCCCACCGCCCGGCACCAGGTTCGGCATGTAGTGGAGGACGGGGAGCCCGGCCGGGTTCGCCAGTGGGCCGAGGAGTTTGGCGAGTTGGGTCACCTTGCGCGAGGCGCCGGTCCGGGTACTCACCTCGATCACGACCGCGGCCGTGGCCACGTCGATGTCGGTGTCTCGCCGGTACAGCAACTTGCCGGTGAACGGGCTGGTAATCGGTTCGAGTACGTCCCGCTGGAAGGCCGCCAGTAGGTCGGCCAAGTCGACGGCGAGTTCGCCCGCCAGCCACAGGTCGGCGTCGGCGGTCTGGGTGGCGGCGTGCCTCGCCCGGGTCAGCCGGTTGAGCGGGTCCTGGGGGAAGGCGTCGACCTCCCGGGCCAGGCGGTGCTGGCGGTCGGCCTGGGACTCGGCGGCCAACGCCGCCAGCGGCGGCCCGTCCCACCCGACTGCCCATACGTCCCCGAGCAGGGGCGGCACGTCGGCCCGCCCGCCGGCCCTGACGATGACGTTGACGGCGTCGATGTCGATGCCGGCCGCCCGGAGGCGAGCCCGCAGCGCCGGTTCCACCCCGGGCGGGTACATCGGGCCTACTTCGCCCCGATCGCGTACAGGTGGTCCCGGCCGCGGAGGTAGAGGCGGCCGTTCGAGATCGCCGGCGAGGAGTAAACGACCTCCTTCAGGTCGTTGGTGGCCAGCACCTTGAACTCCGGCCCGGCCTGGACCACGAACCCGATCCCCTCCCGGCCGACGAGGTAAATCTTCCCGTCGGCCGCCACCATGTTCGCCCGGTAGACCCGCTGCTTCGCCTCCAGGGCCTTGCTGTACACGAGCCGGCCGGTCTTGGCGTCCACCGCCGTCAGCGTCCCGTCCCCGAGCAGGTAGACGAGCCCGTCCACCAGCAGCGGCGAGACCACGTCCGGGGTGTTCTTGAACCGCCACCGCTCGGCCGGGTTGCCCGGCTCGATCGCCCCCTTCGCCCCGGCCGGGTCGACGGCCACCGTCGGGCCGCTCTTGCACGACGGCACCACGATCAGCTCCGGCGTGATCAGCGGGGACGACACGAACCGCCAGGTCGGGTTGGTCGTCGGGTTCAGCCCGTTCACCCGCCAGACTTCCTCCCCGGTGTCGGCCTTGTGGGCGGTGCAGTAGTCGTTCCCGTGGGCGATCACCAGCGGCCCGCCGGGGCCGTCCCACACCCCCACCGAGGCGTAGGTGTCCGGGCTCTCGCCCCTCCCGTACCCCGGCCGGTCGACCGCCCACAGCTCCTTCCCGGTCCGGGCGTCCAGGGCCACCACCTTCTGGGCGTTCCGGTGCATCACCTGGAGGAACAGCTTGTCCTTGTGCAGGGCCGGGGTCCAGTGGATGCCGAACTGGATGCCGAACCGGCCGTACTTCTGGAGGTCCTGCTCCCAGACGGGCTTGCCGTCCACGGTGAAGCAGGCCAGGGCCCCGTTCCCGGACGCCGCCCAGACGTGGGTGCCGTCCGTGATCGGCGAGGCCGAGGCGTCGTCCCCCTCCCCGCCGCGGCCCGTCACCCTCCCGCCCGAGCCGAGCTTCTGCCGCCACTTCTCCTTCCCGTCGGTCCCGACGCACAGGAGGACGACGCTCTCCCCGTCGAGCGAGGTGAGGAAGATGCGGTCGCCCCAGACGGCCGGGGTCGAGGCCCCGCGGCCGGGCAGCTTCAGCTTCCAGACGACGTTCTTCGTCTGGTCCCACTCGACCGGCAGCCCGGTCTCGGTCGACCGGCCGTCGTTGTTCGGCCCCCGCCACTGCGGCCAGTTGTCGGCCCGACCGGGGATGGCGAGTGCGAGCGTGAACGCGAGGGCGGCGAGCGGCGGCCGGGTCATGGCAGCGGGTTCCGGAATGAGGTGCGGGGTCGGGGGTTAGGGCTGAAGTTACCGGGTCGGCGGGCGGCGAGCAACGGCCGAGAAGGCTGTAGCCCCTCCCCCCTCTCGTTTCACGCTCCCCCGGTGACCCTCCGAACTCGTTACTGGTAAACCACTTCCGTGCAATAACTCGCGATGTCGGTGCTGCCGGGCTGCAATGCTTGAGTGATTTTTCTGGTTCAACCCGTTGCTGGCTCACGGCTTCTGCTTTCGAGCGGGCGATCCCGTGTACCACCACGCGGCGGACTCATCTAAACTGGGCGGGTTAAAGGCTACATGCCTATTTAGTATACATTAAATCATATACTGTGTCTTTGTCAACCTGAGTGGCTCGGTCGGGGGACGTTCACACTCGGGCCGCCGCGTCCGGCCTGATTCCGGGGAAATCAGCCGTTTCCCGAATCCGGAGCTTGACGGGCCGAACACCATTTGGCATAGAATGATTACCATCTGGTGGGCGGCCCGTCGCCCGGCCCGGAGGACGGCAGATGAACCCCGCGGTCGAGACCCCGTCGGCGGTCCTCGGGCTGAAGGACACCGACCCCACGGCGGTCCACCAGAGCATCCTCCGGGGGCTGCCGTTCTCGGCCCTCGTTCGGTTCGAGGAGCGGAGCCGGCTGTCGGCCGCCGAGATCGGCCGGCTCATCCGCGTGCCGGCCTCGACCTTAGCCCGGCGGCGGAAGGCCCACCGGCTCGACCCGGACGAGTCCGACCGGCTGTACCGCCTGGCGGCCGTGTTCGCCCGGGCGGTCGAGCTGTTCGAGGGGGACGGCGGGGCGGCCCGGGACTGGCTGTCGCGGCCGGTCCGGGGGCTGGGCGAGCGGGTGCCGCTCGACCTGGCCGGGACGGAGGCCGGGGCGAAGATGGTGCTCGACCTGATCGGCCGGTTGGAACACGGGGTCTTCACGTGACGGTCCGCGTCTGGCGGATCGACCAGACCCGGTGGGCCGCGACATCATTTTCCGGCGAGGGGGCCCGGCTGTATGGGGGGCGGTGGAACAGCCCCGGCCGGCCGGTCGTGTACGTGGCCGAGCACCCGGGACTGGCGGCCCTGGAGGTGCTGGTCCACGCCATCCCCGAGCGGCGGCTGCGGACCGGGTACTGCCTGATCGAGGCGATCGTCCCGCCCGACCTGATCGACCCCATCCCGGACCTGCCGGACGACTGGGCGGCCGACCCGGCCCCGGAGGCGGCCCGGGCGGTGGGCGACCGGTGGCTGGCGGGCGGGGCGTCCCGGCCGGCCCTGCGGGTCCCCAGCGCGGTGGTGCCGGACGGGTTCAACTACCTGCTCAACCCGCTGCACCCGCGGTTCGCGGCCGTCCACATCGGCCTACCCCAGCCGTTCCGGTTCGACCCCCGGCTGGGGTAGGCCCGTGTTGAGTAGCGGCGAGGGGCGAGCCGGGGGCCGAGTGGAGTGCGTCCGGGGGCTTTCGCCGGCCCGGCGGCCCCTGGGACCGCGGCCGTCCCGGCCGCTCTTGGGGGGGGTAAGAGCGGCCGGGACGGCCGCGGTCCCAGGACAGCCACCGGGGCTCACGCCCCTCGCCGCGGCCCTACTCCTGCGGGTACAGGGCCGTGCTCAGATACCGCTCGCCGAGGTCGGGCAGGACGACGACGATCAGCTTGCCGGCGTTCTCCGCCCGCTGGGCCACCTTCACCGCCGCGGCCGCCGCCGCCCCGCACGAGATGCCGCACAGCATCCCCTCCTCCTTCGCCAGCCGGCGGGCCATCTCGAACGACTCGTCGTCCGTGACCTGGATCACCTCGTCGACGACGGCCGTGTTCAGCACATCCGGGACGAACCCGGCCCCGATCCCCTGAATCTTGTGCGGCCCGGGCTTCACCTGGTCCTTCGGCACCCCCTGCACGATGTGCTGGGTCAGGACCGGGCTGGCCGTCGGCTCGACGGCGATGCACTTGACCCCCGGCTTGCGGGCCTTCAGCACCTCGCCGCAGCCGGTGATCGTCCCGCCGGTGCCGACCCCGGAGACGAGGATGTCGATGTTCCCGCCGGTGGCCCGCCAGATCTCCTCGGCGGTGGTCTTGCGGTGGACCTCCGGGTTGGCCGGGTTCTTGAACTGCTGGGGGATGAACGCCTTCGGCTCGCCGCCGAACTCGTGGAACAGCTCCGTCGCCCGGGCGACGGCCCCCTTCATCCCGAGTTCCCGGGGGGTGAGGTAGAGCTTGGCCCCGAACGCCTTGAGGAGCCGCTGGCGTTCCAGCGACATGCTCTCGGGCATGGCGACGGCGAGCTGGTAGCCGCGGGCGGCGCAGACGAACGCCAGCCCGATCCCGGTGTTCCCGCTGGTCGGCTCGATGATGAGGGTGTTCTTGGTGATCTTCCCGGCCTTCTCGGCGGCGTCGATCATGGCCACCCCGATCCGGTCCTTGACCGACCAGAGGGGGTTGAAGTTCTC
>JAIEQO010001104.1 GCA_019747655.1 Gemmataceae bacterium
CCGGTCCGGCGGCTCCCGGCCGAGGTCCTCGGCCGGCCCCGCGGCCCGCTCCAGCCGGTCCCGCTCACCGCCCTCCGCCGCACCCAGCCGCCGGCCTACCGGGTCGACACCGGCGACGTGTTGACCGTCTTTGCCGAGGACGTGCTCGGGGTCCGCGGGCCGGTCCCTGTGACGCCCAACCCGAACCCGGCCGGCCCGACCCCCGCCGCCCAGGGCTACCCGCTGACCGTGCAGTCCGACGGCACCATTCTCATCCCGGAAGTCCCGCCGGTGCCGGTCCGCGGGATGACGGTCCCGGAGATCCGGGAGGCTATCGTCAAGGCCATCACGGTGGACAAAAAGCTGATCGTGCCCGGCAAGGAGCGGGTGACGGTCGACCTCCTCCAGCCCCGGCGGGTGCGGGTGCTGGTGGTCCGGGACGACGCCCCGGTCCCGTCGCCCGAGGGCGGGTTCAGCCTCTTGCTCGAAGGCGACCGGAACGACCTGCTCGAAGCCCTGACCCGGACCGGCGGGCTCCCCGGGCCGGGGGCCAAGCCGGACGTGACCGTCCGCCGCGGGGCCGGGGCCGCGGCCCACGTCCCGACACGGGTGCGGCCGGGCGAGCCGCTGGCCGTCACCGAGGCCGACATCACCCTGCACGACGGGGACACGGTCCACGTCGAGGCCCGCTGCCCGGAGCTGTACACGGTGGTCGGCGGGGGCGGGTGCGGGCAACACCCCCTGCCGGCGGACGGCGAGTTGAGGGTGGTCGAGGCGGTGGCCCGGGCCGGCTGCCCGGCCCCGGCGTGCGGGCTGGTCACGGTCGTGCGGCCGGTCGGGTGCAGCCGGAGCCTGACGATCCTGGTCGACCTGGCGGTGGCGGTGACGGACCCGCGGGAGAACATCCCGGTCCTGCCCGGCGACACCGTCATCCTGCCGGACAAGCACGGGCCGGTCGTGAAGTCGCACGCCCGCGGGTTCCGGCTGACCGGGCGGGTCGGCCCGCACCGGTGGCCGGTCGTCGGCTGCGACGAGTGCGAGTGACACTTCCCGGCGAGCGGGGGTGCGCGCCCCCTGTTGCCCCGGTCTTGGCGAGCGGGGGGCGTGAGCCCCCTGATGGTTCGGATCAGGGGGCTCACGCCCCCCGCTCGCCAAGATTTCAACAAACTCGCTCACCCGCTCACGGGTCGAGCAGCTTCACGTCCTCGCCGGCCCACCGGTCGGCCACCCACCCGGCCGGGCGGTGCAGCCCGGCGAACGGCTCGCCCTTCCCCCGATACCGTTGTTCGATCGCCCGCATCCGGTCGAGGTCCCGGTGGACCTCGGCCCGCCGGTCGGCGGTGAGTTGCCCGGCGGCCTTCATCGCCCGCACCCGGTCGGGGCTCGCCACCGGCGCGGCCTGCCACCACGTCCGCTCGGTGACGAGCAGCCGCTGGAGGGCCAGGGCGTCGTCCACCGCCTCGGCCGTCGCCGCCGGCCCGAACAGCTCCTTCCCGAGGGCCGCCCGGAAGGCCGCGTCCGACAGGTCCGGGTCCCGGGCGTACTCCCGGTAGGCGACCCGGTTCACCCGGGCCGGCAGCTCGTCGTAGGGCGGCCGCCCGTCCCCGACCCACCCGAACCCGAGCGGGAGCTGCCGCCGGCCGACCAGGTACTTCTGCCCGTCCTCCGGCTCGGTGGGGACGTAGGTGAACGCCTCGAACGACGGCACCCACCCCGAGCACCCGGCCGCCCGCGCCCGCCTGGCCGCGGCCTTGATCTCCGTCGGGGTGCCGCGGGCCGGGCTGTCGTCCGACCAGATCGCCCCCCGGGCCTTGCGGACCAGGTCTGCGTCCGGGTGGGCGCTGTGCGGGGTGAAGAAGACCGTCCACCGCGGGTCGAACGGCCGCCGCGCCCCCTTGACCCCGAGCCCGGGGGCGTCGGCCCCGGTGAAGTAGTGCGGGTAAACGACCACCGTGGCGTCCGGCTTCTCGGCCCACACCGCGTCGGAGATCGCCCGGACGAACCGGAACTCGTTGTCGAAGAACTTGGGGCCGCAGTCCGGGCAGTGGCAGGCGGCGTAGTCGGACGACTCGACGAGCAACCCGTCGGCCTCCGGGTAGAAGTCGAGGGCCATCTCCTTGACGTAGTCGAGCATGAACCGCTGGGTGTCGTCCCGGGCCGGGCAGAGGTTGCGGCCCCAGCTATGGATGCCGAACGGCCTGGCCGGCTTCCCGTCCGGGCCGGCGGCCGCCCACGCCGGGTGCTCCAGGGCCATCCGGTTCACCCCGTCGTACCCGAACGGGGTGAACCCGAGCAGGACCCGGACCCCTTTACCGTGGGCGTAGCCGATCAGCTCCCGGACGAAGTCGTCCTTGATGTTGGCGTGGTCTTTGTTGTGGTTCCAGGTGGCCGGGAACTTCTTCGACTTGAACCCGCCGGCGGTCCAGAGGATGACGAGGTTCCCGCCGTCGGCCCGGACGCCGTCGATCGTCGCCTTCCAGGCGTCGAGCCCGTAGGTCGGGGTGCGGGTCAGGGTCAGGTAGTAGCCGCGGAGGGCGAACGGGCCGTCCGGCTTGGGGTCGGCCGCCGCGGCGAGGCCGAGCAAGACCAGACACGGGCCGAAGGCGGGCATGTGGCACCGGGTTGGGGCGGGAACGGACCCGGGGTTGGCACCCCGGGCTACAGGCGGTCGCCCCTCCGGGGCTCCGGCGATTTGGAGCCGCGGAGCGGCGACCGATGGTAGCCCGGGGTGACAACCCCTGGCCCCTCGTCTCGACCTCACTTCGCCGCCGGCATCCAGACCGGCAGGTCGTCGCCCTGCGGGTTGTCGTCGAACGACCGGCCCTCCTCGTCCCGGCCGTTCACCCCGACGCTGTACAGCACGTAACCCTTGTCCGCCGGCTTGTACACCAGCGGCTTGCCCGAAAAGAGGTCGTCCGGGACCGTCTTGAGGACTCCCGGGGCCAGGTCGGCCAGCTTCGCCGGATACTTGCCGTGCTCGGCCCGGTACGCCGCCAGGGCGGCCGCCACCTGGAGGTTCCGCTCGATCTGGGTCACCCGGTCGTGGGCGTCGGACACCTTCCCGACGGCCGGCATCAACAGGCCCAACAGGGTGTTGCTGACCTGCTGCGAGACGGCCTTCCCGCCGCCCTGCCGGAGCAGCCGGTGCAGCTCGTCGTCCTTCACCGGCCGCTTCCCCTGGAGGGCTTTGAGGTCGGCCTCGATCGCCCCGAGGGCCTTGACCCGGCCGGCCCGGGTCGGCTCCCGGAGGGCGGCCACCATCCGGTCGAACCACTTCGTACCGTCCCGGGCCACCAGGTCCCAGTCCAGGGCGGCCAGCTTCTTGGCGTCCTCCGGGTTCGGCTTCTTCGCCTCCCCGGGGGTCAGGTCGAGCTGGCCCTTGCTGAGGAACTGGACCGAGTCGAGGTAGAACAGCCGCTCGCCCCGGTCGACGTTGTCGGCCGCCGCCGGGAACGGCGGCAGGGCCTGCAACTCCTTCAGCCGGCCGCGGAGGACCTCGGCGGTCAGCCCGGGGTGGTCCAGGTACGGCAGGGTGGCGTTGGCGGCGACCGCCCCGACCGCGTACCCGACCAGGGCCTCGATCAGCGTCCCGCCCCGGCCGACCAGCCGGCCCAGCCGGTGGCAGGCGAGAATGTCGGCCCAGGCGGCGTCCGGCTTCCCCTCGCCGAGCCGGAGCATGGCCCGGCACGTCAGGGCCTGGGCCGCCTCCCGGCACTTCTGGACGCTCGGCAGGAGCGCCCCGATCATCCCGGTCGGCTTGCCGTCCGGCCCCCGGCGGGAGACGAGCGGGTTGTAGTACCCCGGCCGCCCGGCCGCCTCGACGACGACCGCCAGCGGCTTGTCGTTGGCCGCCAGCCACTCGGCCACCCGCGGGGCGTCCTTGGCGGCCCACGGCCGCTTGGCCGCCCGCCCCTGCTGGTCGTAGAAGGCGGTGGTGTCGGCCGGGTCGAGCTTGAGCCGGTCGCGGGTGAACGCGGTGCCGCCGACGAAGTAGTCCCCGTCGGCCGGCGGGCGGGGGAGGCCGAGCCGGGCGAAGAACTCGTCCGGCACGTCGGTCCCCTCCGGGCGGGGGCCGAACGCCGTCCACAGGAGGACGTTGGCGTTGGTGCCTGGGGTCACGCCGGCGGCCATCTTGTCGTTCAACAGGGCCTCGTAGTCCGGCTCCTTCGGCGGGTCGGCGGCGACGAGGGCGAGCAAGAGCGGCAGGGCGGTCATGGGGACGCCGTAGGGAGGGGTGGGTGAGGGTGGGGCCGTGTAGGGTGGGACGGGGCTTTGCGACGTCCCACCCTACGGGGGTTGACGCCGCCCCGCCCGGGTCCGTTCACCGGCGGGTTCTCGTCGGTGTCGTCCGTGCCGGGCCGGCGGCCGCCCCCGAGCCGGCTCATCCGGGCGTTGTCCTTCGTCTGCCGGTAAACCGCGAGGTCCCGCCGGAGCTTGGCCTCGTGCTCGCTCTTGAGGATGCGGTACTGGGCCATCCAGTACTTCCGGGTGGCCCACAGGTCGAACACCGCCAGGCAGCCGGTCACCAGCAACAGCCCCAGGATGCCGATCCAGCAGGCGGTCCAGACCTTGAACAGCCGGACGTCGTCCTCGGACGGCGGGGGCGGCGGGTCGGGCGGCCGGCCGGCTTCGACCTCGGCGGCCGCCCGGTCCCGCCGCTCGGCGATGTCCGTCGCCCGGGCCTGGAGCCCGGACAGGTACACCGCCCCGATCACCCCCCCGAGCAGGACCACGACGGCGGAAATGGCCAGCCGGCGGCGGACCTGCCCCCGCAGGTAGGCCCGCTCGTCGCTCGGCAGGAACCGGTCGTCCCGGAGCCGGCGGGCGGTCCGCCGCTGGCGGGCCGCGGTGCCGACGCCGAGCACGACCAGCCCGGCCGCGAGGATCAGCCCGACGACCACGGGTTCCCCTCCTCCGCCCCGAGGGCCAGGGGTTTGCACCCCTGGCTACCATCAGTCGCCGCTCCGCGGCTCAATCCATCCGGAGCCCCGGAGGGACGAACGACGGTAGCCAGGGGTGCAAACCCCTGGTCCGGTTCAGTCCGCGACCGGAACGCACATCAGTTCCTTCTCGTCCCGCAGGTAGACCTTGCCGTCGGCCAGGGCCGGGTGGGCCCAAGTCGGGCCGCACACCTTCGCCCGGGCCAGCTCCTTGTACCCGCCGGGGTCGGCCGCGAACAGCGTCAGCCGGCCGTCGTCGTCGAGCATCAGCAGCTTGTCCCCGGCCGTCCGGACCAGGGCGGCGTGGTACTTCCCCACGTCCGGCTTCTCCCACTTCACCTTCCCCGTGGCCGTCTCGACGCACCGCAGGGTGATGGACGGATTGATGGCCAGCTTGCCGTTGAGCATGTACAGGTGGCCCTCGCCGGCCGCCACCGGGGTGGAGAAGTAGCAGTTCAGCTTGCCCGACTTCCAGGCCGGCTCGACCTTGCCCTCGCCGACCTTCAGGGCCACGCTCCCGAGCGTCACCGAGCTGCCGATCAAGAGGCCGTCGGCCACCAGCGGCGTCGTCGCGCTCTCCTGGAGGAGGTCCTTGAACGGGTGCCGCCACCGCTCCTTACCGGCGGCCGGGTCGAGCCCGACCAGCCCGGCACCGGTGAGCACCACCACCGTCGGCTTGCCGCCCAGCTCGGCCACGATCGGCGACGAGTAGCTGGCCGAGTCGTCGCCCGCCTGCCAGACCGGCTTGCCGGTGGCCGCGTCGAACGCCACCACCCCGGCTCCCTTGCCGCCGACGTTCACGACCACCTTGCCGTCGTGGACCAGCGGCGACCCGGACACCCCGAACACAAGGTTCGGGGCCTTGAACTCTTTCAGCGTGTCGACCTTCCAGGCGATGTCACCCGTCTTGGCGTCCCAGCAGGCCAGCACCCCCGTCCCGCCGAGGGTGTAGACCTTCCCGCCGGCGACCGTCGGCGTCGACCGCGGCCCGACCCCGAACGCCGGGCTGTACGCCGCACGGTCGTAGCTCTTCTCCCACAGCCGCCCGCCGGTCTTGGCGTCGAACGCCGCCACGGCGTCGGCGTCCTTGTCCTTCGGCTGGTAGAAGGCGTACACCACGCCGTCCGCGACCACCGGCGAGCTGTGGGCGTCGCCGACCGGGGCCTTCCACGCCGGCTTCAGCTCGCCCGTCCACGGGGCCACCTTCTCGGGGCTCGTCCCGTCCCGGTGCGGCCCGAGGAACTGGGGCCAGTCGCCGGCCCGGAGTGTGAGGGCGAGCGCGAATGTGAGGGCGGACGCGGCCAGGAAGCGGGGCATCGGGGAACTCCGTTCCGGGGCTGTCCCGTAGGGCGGGTCGAGCGGACCGGAGGTCCGCGAGGCCTGCCGCGGCTGA
>JAIEQO010000592.1 GCA_019747655.1 Gemmataceae bacterium
TCGCCTGGTCCACCTCCCGGGCGGCCACCGCCTGGGACAGCGACAGCTTCCGCCCGGTGACGATCTCCTGGGTGACCCGCGGGAGGTTCAGGATGCCGCCCGGCCCGGTCCGGTCCCCGATCTCGTCCCAGTTGACCGCCAGGTTCGGGTTCGGGTACAGCCCGGCCTGGACGTAGCGGCCCTGGGCCTGGTCGATGGCGAAGGTGGCCCGGCCGAGCCGCGGGTTCCGAGCGACTGCGAGTCGCACTAACTCGTCGACCTGCACCGGACCGGCCAGCGGCACGGGGCCGTCCTGGGTGTGGGACGGACCCTTGCCGACCGGCTCCTGGTGGGCGACCAGGGCGATCGGCGTGTCGGCCCTCAAGGGCGGTCGGCCGTAGGCCCCGACCGGAGGCGGGTCGTAACCCGGCTGCGGCCCCGTGGCGCATCCGGCCGCCGCGGCCGCCAGCACACCACCCGCAAGACGCGCGAACGGCCGCCGGCCGTGCGTCCAAAACGGACTCGGCATCACGCTCCTCCTGTGCCGGCCCTCGGGCCGGGAGTTGAGGCTGGTCGGCCCACGGTGAACGGCGGCAATGTGCCCGCCGGGCGACGGGACCTAGCAGCGGAAGGCGTGGCAGTACCGGAGTCGGTCGGGTGGCGAGGCGGCGGGCGTGACGTGGGCGGAGACGGCTGAGTCGTAGGACGACGCCGTCGTGGGGGCGTAGCCGTGTCCGGGGAGGGTAACGACCGGGTCGCCGGAGTCGTGGCCCCCGACCACCCGCTCACCCGTGGAAAGCGGGGGAAGGAGGTCGACCCCGGGACCGTGAGGACACGGGGGACGGTGCGGCCGGGGCCGCTGGTCGGTCGGTTCTGGTTGCGGCTCACGGTGGACCCTGCACCCGCAGCCGCCACTGGCCTCTTGCTCGGCTGCCGGCGGTGCAACAACGGTGGACGGTCCGGTCCGGAGCAGCGCAAGGAGGTGACACGGGCAACGGAGCGGCCCGCCGGTCGTGACCGACATGACCGTCGCGAGGATCGCTGCCGCGAGCCGCATGAGCCGGCACCCGCTACCCGGGGGCGAATTGACCCACCGTGTCCCAGGTATCGGCACGATGGGGGCGAAAAGGCCAGCGTAACCGGACGGGCCGGTCGCGTCGGTCCGCTATACGCCGACGTTGGGGGACGACGGCTACACTTTCCTGTCCCGGGTCTGAGCCTTGACACGTCTACACGATTTCGTGTAATACTTGTGGAGGGGGTGGGTACACCATGACGAGAAAGCTTTCCATGACCGAGGCCGGTGCCGCGTGCTGCGATGACACCCGTCCGGCCCTGAAGGACCGGCCGCTGTTGTCCTTCGTGGACGCGGTCAAGGTGATGGCCCTGTTCAAGATGCTCGGGAACGACACCCGCGTCCGGCTCCTGCACCACCTCGTCCGGAGCGGCGAGGCGACCGTCACCGACATGGCGAACACCCTGGGAATGAAGCCCCAGGCGGTCTCGAACCAGCTCGTGAGGCTTTCCGACACGGGCATGCTCTCGTCCCGGCGGGACGGGAACAACGTGTACTACCGGGTCGTGAACGGGTGCGTGGCCCCGCTCTTGGACCTGGCCCTCTGCCTGATGGAGCAGGAGGGCTGCACCCCAACCAGAGACGGAGGACGAGATGAGTAAGGCGATTCAGGACACGGTCCGGGAGAAGTACGCGGCGGTCGCGGTGAGCGGCCTGTCGAACGAGGACCGCGGGGTCCAGGCGGTGGCCGAGGCGTTCGGGTACTCGGCCGAGGAGCTTTCAAGCATCCCGGCGGGGGCCAACATGGGGCTCTCGTGCGGGAACCCGACGGCGACGGCGAACCTCCTCCCCGGGGAGGTGGTGGTGGACCTGGGCTCGGGCGGCGGGCTCGACGTGTTCCTCGCCGCCAAGAAGGTCGGCCCGACGGGCAAGGCCATCGGTGTCGACATGACACCGGAGATGCTCGCCCGGGCCCGGGCGAACGCCGACAGGCAGGGCTTCTCGAACGTCGAGTTCCGGCTCGGGACCATCGACGCCCTCCCGCTCGCCGACTCCTCGGCCGACGTGGTCATCAGTAATTGCGTCATCAACCTGGCCCCGGACAAGCACGCCGTCTTCCGCGAGGTGTTCCGGGTGTTGAAGCCCGGCGGGCGGGCGGCGGTGCCGGACATCGCGTTGAAGAAAGACCTCCCGCCCGAGGTGAGTCGGGACCTCCTCGCCTACGTCGGCTGCATCGCCGGGGCCATCCCCATCACCGAGTACGTCGAGGGCCTGAGGGCCTCCGGCTTCTCGGCCGTCCAGGTAGTCGACACGAAGAAGGACTTGAACGCCTACTCGCAGGTGGAGGGCCAGGGCGGGTGCTGCTCGCCGGCGATGGAGAAGCCGGTCCCGGCGGCGGCCGCGTGCTGCACCCCCGCAGCCGAGGGGTCAGGGGCCTGCTGCACCCCGAAGCCGGAGGCGAAGCTGGAAGACGACTGCTGCACGCCGGCCCCGGCCGGCCAGACGGTCCACGGGGGGCTCGCCGAGCTGCTCAACAAGTACGACGTGAACGAGTTCGCCGCGAGCGTCCAGGTCTACGCGGTGAAGCCGTGAGCGGGGGTGGCGTGCGGAAACCCGCGGTGTTGTTCCTGTGCACCGCGAACTCGGCCCGGAGCGTGATGGCCGAAGCCATTTTCCGCCGCGAGGCGGGGGACCGGTTCGAGGTGGCGAGTGCCGGTCTCGAACCGAAGCCGGTTCACCCGCTCACCGTGTTGGTGATGCGGGAGGTCGGCATCGACGTGTCCGGGCACACCCCGAGGGGGGTGAAAGAGTTTTTGGGGCGTGCGTCGCTTCGGTACGTGGTGTCGGTGTGCCAGGCGGCCGAGGCCGCCTGCCCGGTGCTCTGGCCGTTTGCCCCGGTGCACCTCTCCTGGCCGTTCCCCGACCCGGTCGGCAGTGGTGAGGAGGCCGAACAGCTCGACCGGTTCCGTTCGGTGCGGGACGCCATCCGCCAACGGGTCAAGGCATGGCTCCCCGACCTGCTCGCATCACACGAAGGGCGGGGGGACTGATGCAGCGAAAGCTCGTAGCCGAGGCCTTCGGCACCTTCGCCCTCTTGTTCGCCGGGACCGGGGCGGTCGTCGTGAACGACACCTTCGGGGGCGTCACCCACGTCGGGGTCGCGCTTACCTTCGGGCTGGTGGTCCTGGCCATGATCTACGCGGTCGGGGACGTGTCCGGGGCTCACTTAAACCCGGCCGTCACCGTCGCCTTTGCTGCTGCCAAGCGGTTCCCGGTGTCGTGCGTACTCCCGTACGTGGGGGCCCAGCTCTGCGGGGCGTTCCTTGCGAGCCTTCTCCTTCAGTCTCTTTTCCCGCTGCACCCGACCCTCGGTGCGACCTTGCCGGCCGGCGGTGTTTGGCAGTCGTTTACGTTCGAGTTGACCCTCACGCTCATCCTCATGTTTGTCATCCTCCGGATATCGACCGGGGCGAAGGAGAAGGGGATCACCGCGGGCATCGCGGTGGGGGCCGTCATCGCCCTCGAAGCCTTGTTTGCGGGCCCCGTGTGCGGTGCGTCGATGAACCCGGTCCGGTCGCTCGCCCCGGCGGTGGTGAGTGGGCGGACCGAGCACCTGTGGGCCTACCTCGTCGCCCCGACCGTTGGGGCACTCTTGGCAGTGGCGCTCGCGCATCTGGTGCGAGAGCCGGAAGTACCTACCCAACCGGAGAAGGTCGTATGAGCCAGAAGCGTGTCCTGTTCGTGTGCGTGGAGAACAGCAACAGAAGCCAGATGGCCGAGGCGTTTGCCCGGATGCACGGGGGCGACGGGGTGGTGGCCTCGTCGGCCGGCTCCCGGCCGTCGGGGAAGGTGAACCCGAGGGCCATCGAGTTCATGCGGGAACGGGGCTACGACCTGACCACGCACGCCTCGAAGTCGCTGGGCGAGTTCAACGGCACCGATGTCGCGGTGGCGGTGACGATGGGGTGCGGGGACGAGTGCCCGCTGGTCCGGGCCGGGCGACGGGAGGACTGGAGCATCCCCGACCCGAAGGAGATGCCGGCCGAGCAATACCGCGAGGTCCGGGACTTGATCGAGCGGAAGGTGAAGGAACTCCTGGCCGGTCTCTAGTGCGTCGGCCCGGCGTGCCGACCTGGCGGCCGGCCAGTCGGGGCGAGCCGGATGTGCCCCGGCCGGATCTGTTGTAACGCCCGACACCTCCGGCCCAGGATTCGGTTGCAGCGGCTGTGAGCTTCGGATAGCGTATTCGTCAGATAGCCGGTGACGTTTGCTGGCCCTGTCCGAGGGCGTAACCCCGTCAACCCCATCACCCGCCTCCTGCTGGCCTCGGCGCTCCTGGCCGGGGGCGCCGCCCGCGCGGACGACGACCCGCCGCAGCAAAGCGAGCAGGACTACCAGAAGCAGCAGGAGAAGCTCCGGGCCGAGCTCGGGAAGAAGGCGACCCACGAGCAGACGGCCGAAATCAAGGTCAAGGGGGAGACCACCGGCACGGCCCTCCAGACCCTCTGCATCGACACCTCCGGCCGGGTGCTGGGGCTCGTCGCCCCGCCCCGCGGCTACGGCGCGGCGGTGAAGGGCGGGACAGCCGAGGTCCACGTCTTTTCGCCCGACGGGAAGCCCGTCACCACCTGGAAGATCCCGTTCCACGCCCACTCGATCAACGCCGGGCCCGACGGCACCGTGTACGTCGCCGGCGACGCTAAGGTGGCCCGCTTCGACCGGGACGGGAAGTCCCTGGGCGACCCGGTCGAGCTCCCGCACATCGCCGACCTCTTGAAGGACGAGAAGGCGCTTCGTGCCAAGGCCGAAGTCGCCCTGAAGCGGGAGAAGGAGCAGATGGCGGAGTCGCTCAAGGAGGCGAAGAAGGAGTTCGCCGAGCGGGTGAAGAAGTTAGAAGAGAAGCCCGAAGCCGACCGGACCAAAACCGAGAAGCGGCAGCTCACCCAGTACAAGGCGATCCTGAAATCGTACGAGGAGAACGAGGGGTTCTACGCCAAGCGGACGGTCGAGGACGTCTTGGGCGGGATGGTCGGGCGGCTCCGGGTCGTGAACGGCATCGCCGTGAGCGAGACCGACGTGTTCGTCGCGACGGGCGAGGCCGAGGGGTACGGGTACGGGGTGTGGCGACTGGACCGTGAGCTGAAGGACGTGAAGAAGATCCTCTCCGACATCGGCGGCTGCTGCGGGCAGATGGACGTCCAGGTCCAGGGGAAGGAGCTGCTCGTGGCCGAGAACACCCGCCACCAGTTCGCCCGCTACGACCGGGACGGGAAGAAGGTCGGTAGCTACGGGAAGCGGGGCGAGGACACGAACCCGGCCTGCTTCGGCGGGTGCTGCAACCCGATGAACGTCCGGGCCGCGGCCGCCGGCGAGGTCCTCACGTCGGAGTCCGAGGGGGTGGTGAAGCGGTTCTCCCCGAAGGGCGAGTTCCTCGGGGTGGTCGGCACCGTGCCGGTCGGTGGCGGGTGTAAGAACGTCGCGGTCGGGGCCTCTGCCGACCTGTCCAAGGTCTACTTCTGCGACCAGCCGGGCTCCCGCTTCTTCATCCTCTCCAAGAAGGCCACGGCGGCTGCAACGGGGGCCGACGGGGGGAACGGGAAGTAGGGCACAGCAGGCCGTCGCTTGAGCGCCCGCCCATAGTTACTGGCGGGTGCCCGTCTCCACCCAACCGAACCACACCGGAGCCCGTCCCCGATGGCAACCGCACTCACCCGTCGCGAGGCCCTGGCCGCCCTGTCCGCCGGCGTCGTCGCCCCGGCCGTCCTCAGCTCCGGCAGCACCGAAGCCGCCGAGCCCGACATCATCACCGTGGTGGTGATGGACCCGCTCGCAGCCCCCCTCTCGTGCCCGTGCGTCAAGGGCTATGCCCAGCGGGACTACGACAAGCTCGGGAAATACCTAGAAGCGAGGCTCGGGCGGCCCGTCGCCGTCCACTACTCGGAGACCCTGACCAACGCGCTTCAGAAGAAGACCGGGGGGAAGGCGGACCTCGTGATCGGGAAGGACTCGGTCGTCCGGTCCGAGGCGAAGCGGAACAAGGTCGAGGTCTCGCACCTCCTGTGCCTCAGCGGCAAGGACGGGAAGACCACCCAGACGGGGCTCGTGTGCGTGGCCGGCTCCGACCCGGCGCTCACCGTCGAGGGCTTAAAGGGCTACACGGTCTACTTCGGCGAGGCCGCGGCCGAGGAGAAGCACGGGGCGGCCTTGGAGCTGTTCAAGGACCTGGGTGTGAGCGTCCCCAAGAAGCTAGTGGGTCAACTCATTAGAGGTGCGGGGTAGAGCCGCTTGAGCTTGGTCCGAGCCTTGGCGGTGGTGAACTGCCA
>JAIEQO010000699.1 GCA_019747655.1 Gemmataceae bacterium
CGAGGTTCCGGGCGGTCAGCACCGCCACCCGGTAGAGCCACGGGCCGAGGGCCGGGTGGGCGGCCGCCCGGCGGGCCCGGCGGACGAGCACCAGGAAGGCGGCCTGGAAGGCGTCCTCGGCGTCCCGGGGGTCGGCCAGGTGCCGCCGGCAGGTGCCCCAGACGACCGGGGCGTACCGGCGGACGATCTCGGCGAACGCGGCCTCGTCCCGGTCGGCCAGGAACCGGTCGAGCAGCTCCCCGTCGGGGGCGGCCAGGCCGGTCCGGGCGAAGGCGAGGAGGCGGTTCATACCCCCATGATGTCCGCCCGGACCGCGGCGCGTTACGGGAAAATCGAGGGTCGGGACCGGCCCCCCTCCCCCCTCGTTTTTGCACGGCCGTGAGTCGGGCGGCGTAAGCTTTGACGGAGGTGGCGGTTAAGTGAGACCGGAACCCGTCCTGCGGCACGCCCACCCGGTCACGGTCGACCCGGCGGAGCGTCCCAACCTGTTGGCCCCGTTGTGGTTGGGCGGGCGGCCCTCCGTTGCCGTATGCGGCAACGGAGGGCCGGGGTCACTCGGGGTATGAGTGGGTGACGGAACAGCGAGGCGAACGGCCCGGGCCATGACGAAACCCCGGCGGGCAACCGACCGGAATTAATAGTGACACAATGTTCACTAATAATCCAGGTCGGTAGCCGGCCGGGAATGTGTCGGTCTCGGCGAGCGGAGGCGTGGCTGCCGGAAGTGGCACCGCCGCGGTGAACGCGAGGCCGCCTTCCTCACCCCCCCCTTGCGGGGGAGGTGAGGAAGGCGGTGGGTGAGTCTCACTCCCCCCGCTCGCCGAGAGCAGCTACTCCTTCTTACCCGGTGAGTCCTTCGGCAGGTCGGCCAGGTCGATCGGCCCGGTGTACTCCTTGGCCTTATCGTACTTCCACGCCCCCGGCCCCTTGGCCGCCCCGTGCAGGTCGCCTTCGAGCGGTCCCTTGTACGTCACCGTCTTGAACCCGGCCGCCCGGAGGGCGAGTAAGGCCGGCTGGATGTCCTTCGGCTTGGCCTCCTCCTGGGCCTCGACGGCGACCGTCTTCGGGCCGTTCGGGTCGGCCTTGGCTCGGGCCAGCAGTTTGGCCAGCCCCTCCGGGGTGGGGGTGAGGTAGAACACCGGCTTGCCGGCCGTCCGCTCCGTGAGCTGGTAGCGGGCCACCCACTCGGCGCTCACGTCCCCGAGGATCGCTAGCGTCAGGTCGGCCACCTTGTCCACCGCCCGGGGGTCCTCCATCGGCGGGGCCGGCGGCGGGTCGAGCTTGGCGGTCGGCATGTCCTTCTTCAGCCGGTCGTCCAGGAACCGCAGCTCGATCTCGTTGAGCACCCGCTGCAGCCGGGCCTCCCGCTCCGACAGCGACCGGGCCTCGTCCAGCAGCTCCCGCCGGCGGGCGGTCAGCGCCGCCAGGTGCTTGCGGTTCATCTCCATGACCTCGTCGGCCCCGGGGTGCCGGTTCGTCGCCCCGGCCGGCGTCTCGTCCGCCTTCGCGGCCGGCGGCGGGTCGGGCTTGGCGGCCGGGGGCTTGCCCGGCTTCGCCGCCTGGTCCCGCGGGTCCGGCGCCCTGCCGAGGAAGTTGGTGACCTCGGCCAACTGCCGCCGCAGCAGTTCGTTCTCGGCCGCCTGCCGCCGCAGAATCTCGTTCTCGGCTACCTGCGCACGGAGCGCCTTCTCCAGCTCGGCCACCCGGTCGGCGGCCGGCGGCTTGTCCGGCTTCGCGGCCGGTTCGTCCGGCTTCAGCCGGTCGTCCAGGAAGCGGAGGTCCACCTCGTTGAGCACCCGCTGGAGCCGGGCTTCCCGCTCCGACAGCGACCGGGCCTCGTCCAGCAACGCCCGCCGCCGGGCGGCGAGGGCGGCCAGGTGCTGCCGGTTCATCTCGATGATCTCGTCGCCCCCGGGGGACCGGCCCGCCGCCCCGGCCGGCGGCGGGTCCGCCTTCGCCGCGCCCCGGACTTGGATCATCTCGTCGAGCCGCCGCTGGATCGCGTCCCGCTGCTCCTGGAGCGCCCGCACTTCGTCCAGCACGGTCCGACTCTGCTGCCAGGCGTCGTCGAACCACCGACCCTCGCCCGCCCGGTCGGCCGGCTTGTCCGCCTTCGCGGCCGGCACGGTCCCCTTGTCCTGCCCGCCGGCGTCGGCCGTGCGGGTCACGCCGAGCCCCACCATCCCCGCGGCGGCCAGCGCCAGCCCGGCGGCCGTCAGCTTCTTCACCCAGAGCATGCGGATCGCCTCCTCGGCGAGTTGTGCGACCGCCGGGGACGCCCCGGCCGAACCCGACGACACCCCGACCACCACCGCCACCCGGACCGTCGACCGCACCAGCCCCGGCGGGACCTCGTCGGCCAGCCGCACCCGGAGCTTCCCGATCGCCCGGCTGAGCCGGGCCGACAGCGTCCCCTCCGGGCAGCCGAGGCGTTCCGCGGCTTCCTTCCGGCTGAGGCCGTCGAGGTGGCAGAGCGTCACCGCCGCCCGGTCGGCGTCGGATAGGGCCCGGAGCGCGGCGTCGACATCGACCGCCGGTTCGGCGACCGCGGCGGCGGCGATGTCGTGCTCCAGCGGGCCGGTGACGGCCGCCCGCCGGCGGTTCCCGCGGGCCACGTTCCGGGCGGTCAGGGCCGCCACCTTGCCGAGCCACGGTCCGAGGGGGGTGCCCGGCCGCAGCCGGCCAGCCCGCCGGACCAACACCAGGAACGCGGCCTGGAAGGCGTCCTCGGCGTCGTGGAGGCGGTCGAGCCGGCGGCGGCAGGCCCCCCAGACGCCCGGGGCGTGCCGGCGGACCAGCTCGGCGAACGCGGCCTCGTCCCGGGCGGCCAGGAACCGGTCGAGCAACTGGCGGTCGGTCATACGTGTCGGGTCCAGTTCATCCCCTGGGACCGCGGGCGTCCCGCCCGCATCCGGAGAAGAGCGGGCGGGACGCCCGCGGTCCCAGGCGATCGGTCATACCCCCATCGTGTCCGGAAACCGGCCGGCGCGTGCAAGGAAAATCCGCCGGAGTTGTGGGCGGCCGCCGGCCGGGGTACACTACGGCATCGGCCCGACCGCACGGGGGACGGACATGAGCACCACCGCCGCCGACACGACCGACCCCGGCGCGACCGGCGCCGACGAGGCGAAGAGCACCGCCGACTTCCTCGACGCCGTCCGCGAGGTGCTGACGAGGCCCCGGCCGTCGCCGGCGGAGCGGCAGAAGGTCCGGGACCAGGACCGGCTGCTGCACGACACCTACCCGGGCGAGTACGTCGCCTACCGCGACATCTGGGACGGCCGCACCTTCGTCCGCCGGGAGGTGCTGGCCCACTCGCCCGACCTGAAGGACTACTTCGCCCAACTGGGCGGGTACTCGGACGCCGACAAGGGGGACATCCGGGTGACGTACTGCGAGCCGCTCGAACTCCGGGGCAAGATCATCCTCCGCCAACGCCTCGTGCTGCCCGACGCCCCCGAGTAACCCCCGGGCCACGCCCATGTCCCATCGGTTCGTCACGGGTCAGGTGATCGCCCACCGGACGGCCGGGACCGCCCGCCGCCGGCTCCCGGTCTACCGGGTCATCCTGCCGATCCAGCTTATCGGTCCCGGCGGGCGGTTCGAGGACCCGGTCGCGTGCCCGTGGGACACCGGGGCCGAGCTGTCGGTGACGAGCGAGGCCGTCGCCCGTGACCACGGCATCCCGCTCGACGACGAGACCGAGGAGACAACCCTCGCCGGGGTGACCGGGGCGGCGTCGGTCGCCTGGCTGGTCCCCCGGTTCGTCCGGTTCCCCGGCCTCGGCGGCTTCCGGTTCCGGTTCCACTTCCTCGTTCACCAGGGGTCGGCCGACCCGCTCCCGCTCCTGGGCATGCGGGACACGTACCGCAGCTTCGAGGTGCATTCGCACGAGGACGAGGTGTACTTCTTCCTCAAGCCGAACCACGCCGGCCAGCCGGTCTGACCGCCCCGGCGTGCCGGCCCGTATAACCTCCGCATGAACCCGATCGACGCGTTGTTCGGACGCCTCAAGGCCGAGGGCCGCAAGGCGTTCATCCCGTTCGTCCCGGCCGGCGACCCGGACATCGCGTTCACCCGCGAGTTGCTGCCGGCCGTGGCCGACGCGGGGGCGAGTCTCATCGAGGTCGGGTTCCCGTTCTCCGACCCGATCGCCGACGGGCCGGTCATCCAGGCGTCGTACACCCGGGCCCTCGGCACCGGCCTGAAGCTGGCCGACATCTTCGCCGCGACCAGGGCGACCGCCGACCGGCCGGGCTGGAGTACGCCGCTGGTGGCGATGGCGTCGTACTCGCTCGTCTACCGGAAGGGGCCGGCCGCGTTCATCGACGCGGCACTCGCAGCCGGGCTGAGCGGGGCCGTCGTCCCCGACCTGCCGGTCGAGGAGGCCGAGGAACTGGCGAAGCTCTCGGCCGACAAGGGCTTCGGGCTGACGCTCCTCGTGACGCCGACCACCTCGCCGGAGCGGGCCGAGAAGGTGGTCAAGGCGTGTACCGGGTTCGTCTACGTCGTCAGCGTGGTGGGGATCACCGGCGAGCGGGACAAGCTGCCTTCCGGGCTGCGGGAGATGGTGGCCCGGCTGCGGGGCCTGACCGACCGGCCGCTGTGCGTCGGGTTCGGGGTGAGCCGGCCGGACCACGTGCGGGAGGTGGCGGCGGTCGCCGACGGGGTGATCGTCGGGACGGCGCTGGTGCGGAAGCTGGAGACGGCCGGGGCCGACCGGGCCGGGGCGCTGGCCGCGGCCCGGGGGCTGGTGGGGGAGCTGGGCGGTGCCCTTGAGCAGACCCCACCCCCCTAACCCCCCTCCCCCGCGGGGAGAGGGGGGAACAGAACCAAGACCGGTTCCCCCTTGCCGGCGCTCGGGGTTCGCCCGGGTCGGCCGTCGGCTCGGGGCTTCCTCCCCCTCTCCCCGCGGGGGAGGGGGTTGGGGGGAGGGGTCTCTTCGTCTCTTTCCCACCCGCGGCCGGGTCCGAAAATCTCGGCACAACCCGAAAGAGGCCGGCTTGCGGGGCCGGCGGCGGCGCGACATAATCCAACCAGACCGGGCCGGACACACCACCGCCCCCAGACGGAAGTGGGTCGATACACCGTGGACGACATCTTCCTGCCCAGCGGCCGGCTCAGCCCGGACGTCCTGGACGAGACGGCCACCCGGGTCCTCCGGGAGGCCCTGGCCCACACCCGGGCGACGAACTGGGACAGCGTCCGCACCCCGCACCTGTTCATGGGCCTCTTGGCCGCCCCGGACGCCGGGGTGTTCAAGTGGGCGGGGCGGCTCGAAGCCGACCTGCCGGCCCTGCTCGACCAGTTCCGCGACCTGTTCCACCAGGGGAACGCCGACCCGGTCCCGCCGCTCTTACTCAACCGCGAGTTCCTGTCCGACAACGTGATCCGGCTGTTGCGGGACGCCCACGGCCGGGCCGCCGGGTACGGCCGGACGGCCATCACCCCGATGGACCTGCTCATCACGCTCTTCACCACCCCGAACAGCATCGTGGCCGAGTGCTTCGAGCGGATCGGGGTGACGGCCGCCAAGCTGACCGAGCTGGCGGTCATGGCCGAGCGGGACGTGCCGGCCTGACACCCGCGCCGGGGACCCGGTTGGGTGTAGCCGGGGGTTGACAGCCCCCCCGGCGTGCGACGCCCCCGCCTCAAGCGCTCACCTCCCGCCGCAATCCGCCCCCATTTTTCCGCACCGCGTCCCTCGTCCCCCGCCACTTTGCCCGCCCCGGGCGGCTTCGTGCTCTACGCTACCCGACGACCCGCACCCCGCCCGCTAGTTCCGGGAGCGTCCGCCATGCGTCCCGCACCCCGCCCGGCCCGGCCCGGGACGATCCTGCCGGCCCTGGCCGTCGGCCTGTTGGGCCTGTTCGCGTTCGTCGCCCTGGCCGTCGACCTGGGGATGGTCGCGGTCTCGAAGACCCAGTGCCAGAACGCGGCCGACGTGGCCGCCCTGGTCGGGTGCCGGACGCTGGACAACAAGCAGCCGGACAACGCCGCCTACGACAGCAACCGGCCGGCCGCGGTGGCGACCGCCCGGGCGGTGGTCGGGACCAGCCCGCTGATGGGCGGGACGGTCCCGGTCAGCGGGACCAACCCGGCCGTCCGGGCCGGGGTGTACGCCTACGACACCGCCACCCAGCGGTTCGCGGTCGGCTACCCGGGGTCGCCGGGGGCCGGCCGGTCGTGGACGGCCATCGAGGTCAGCCTGACGGCCGAACAGCCGACCTACTTCATGCGGGTGTGGGGGGTGACGGGGATGCCGACCGGGGCCCGGGCGGTGGCCGTCCACCGCCCCCGGGACGTGGCCTTCGCCCTGGACATGACCGGGTC
>JAIEQO010000292.1 GCA_019747655.1 Gemmataceae bacterium
CGGCGGGGCCGCCCCGCCCGGGGCCGGGCCGCCCGGCTGGGCCTTCTGGTAGCTGTACCCGGGGACGTTCTCGAACTTGAAGTTGTCCGCCCCGACCCCCGGCAGGTTGACCTCCTGCTTGCTGAACGTCCACACCTCGAAGTCCCCGTTCGGCTTGTCCAGCCGGAGCTGGGCCGGCAGGTAGCGGAGGTTCTTGTCCGCCAGCCCCGGCCCGTACAGGGCGAACCGGACCTGTGTGAACTCCTGCTTGTCCGCCCCCAGGACCGGCTCGATGTTCAGGTAGACGTAGTGGGCGTCCTCCTTCCAGAGGCCGATCCGGAACCGCTGCTTGGCCGCCTGGGCGGTCATCCCGCCGAGGAAGTCGAGCATCAGGTTCCCGCCGGGGGCCCCGGGGGCCGGGTTCGGCGGGAGCGGGACCTCGGTGATCGACTTCCCGAGCCCGTTGTACGCGAAGATCGACTTCCCGTTGCAGATGTACGCCTCGTAGTCGTTCCGGTCGGTCTCGCTCTGGAGCCGGAGCCGGGCGAAGGTCGGCTTCATGCACAGGACCGCCCCGCCGTACACCTGCTCCTTCTTGAACACCGCCTCGGTCTTCTTGACCTCGAAGTTGGCCCGGAAGTTGTTCAGCCCGCCCATCTGGGTCTGCCACCCGAGCAGGTGGGCGTCGAGCCGTTTGGCCGCCTCGGCCTGCCGGGCCGCCTCGGCGGCCGGGTCGGGCTGGGGCTGGGCGGCGGCCACGGTCGCCGCCAGGACCGCCCCGGCCAGGGTCATGCCGACGGGTCGCATGGTGTTCGTCTCCTCCAACGGCGGGCCGAGCCCGGGAACGCACCTCCCCGGCTTATACCGGCCGGCGGGGGACGGGAAAAGGCCGGCTGCCGGCCCCCGGCGGCCGGTACAATGGCCGATCGAGGGTACGACCCCGCCGGACGGCACGGGCGGCCCCAGGGGGAGGGTGCGGTGGCCGAGAAGACGCAAATCCGGATCGTCGCCGGGTCGCTCCGGGGGCGGAAGATGACGGTGGTGGTCCACCCGGGGCTGCGGCCGACCCCCCAGGCGGTCCGGGAGGCCCTGTTCAGCATCCTCGGGAATGCCGTCCCCGGCCGGGTGTTTTACGACGTGTTCGCCGGGACCGGGGTGTTCGGGTTGGAGGCCGTCAGCCGCGGGGCGGCGTCGGCCCGGCTGATCGAGAAGGACCCGCGGGCGGTCAACGACATCCAGAAGTACGCCGACCAGTTCGGGGTGGCGGACAAGGTCCAGGTGCTGCGGGCGGATGCGTACCGGTGGGCCGAGCGGTGGGTGCCGCCGGCCGGCGGGCCGGTGAACGTCTTCCTCAGCCCGCCGTTCCCGGACCTGACTGAGAAGGCTGACGAGTTCATGGGACTGGTAAAACTGGTCCTGGAGAAGGCCCCGGACGAGTCGGTGGTGGCGATCCAGGCCGAGGACGGCTTCCCGGTCGAGACGCTGCCCGACCTACCCGTATGGGACGTGCGGAAGTACGGCCGGAACCTGTTACTAGTGCGGGTGAAGGGGGACGAGGTTCCGCCGGCTGAAGAGGCTGCCGAAGTGGCGGACGAGTTGGACGAGCGCAAAAAGTGACCGGCCGCTAAGCCCTCGAACTGTCGCCCATTCAGTTCGAGAACCGCGGCCGGTCAACAACACTGTATACCCGCCGTTGCCGGTGGGCAACACGACCCGACGAAAAAATCCGACGGCTCGGAGCCACCTGTCGGTTTCTCGGACGGCCTGAGCGTGCGGTCGGAACGGCTCCAAATTGTGACCTACCTCGCAAACCTCTACAGTTTAACCACTTTCACGAAACCGGCAGTTTGGTTCCCGCTTCTGGCACACGTCCTGCTTATTCTACCCATGTCACCCGACCTTCGCCCATAAGTCGCCCACGATCGCCCCCGCGGTCGCGTGACCGCCCGGCCGTTCGCCCACGGCCGGGCCGCCCGTACACAACTCGACTGCGTTCCGGTTCGCCTTCGGAACACCGCCCGCGCCGGGTGTGAGGCCGCCCAAGCCCACGCTTCCCCGGCGCGGGCGGCATTTTTGCCCGGCCTCCGACCATTCCATCACCCACCCGGCCGCGGTACAGTGAGGTGAACCCCGAACGGGAGGATGGCCGTGGGCGAGAAAGTCACCGCCGACCCGGTGCTGCGGGAGAAGCTGGCCGCAGCGAACGGCCACCCGATCGAGCTGTGCGACGAGGCCGGCCGGGTGCTCGGCTACGCGCTGACCCCGGAGCAGCACCACCGGCTGCTGTTCGATTGGGTGAAGGCCCAGCACACCGATGAGGAGTTGGAGCGGTTGTACGAGTCGGCGCAGCCGGGCCGGTACACGATGGACGACGTGCTCCGCCTCTTCGGCGTCGCGCGATGAACTTCCTCGTCATCTGGGACCCGCGGGCTTTCGGCCAGGCTGTCGCCCTTGGCCAGAACCACCCGGCCCTGGCCGCCGCCTTCGCGGCAATGGCGACCGCCCTCGAAGGCGACCCGCTCGCCGCCGGCGAGTCCCGCGGCGGGGACAACCGGATCGCCTTCTTCCGGCCACTCGCCGTCACCTACCGGGTCGATCCGCCCCGCCGTCGCGTGTACATCTACTCCGTTTACCCGATCGCCCCGCTCCCGTGACCCCGCTCCCCCTCCTCCAGCGGCGCGAGATCGAGGCGGGCGTGGTCGCCCCGCTGGTCCGGGCGTTCGCCGCCGAGGTCGGGGAGGACCGGGCCCGGGCGGTGCTGGCGGGGGTCGTCCGCGAGCTGGCCCGGCAGGGCGGGTGTGCCGCGGCCGAAGCCGCCGGGGCGAACGACTTGGCCGCCCTCAAGGGAGTGGTCGAGCGATGGCGGGCCGGCGGGGCGCTCGAGCTGACGGTACTCCGGGACGACGCCGGGGCCTTCGCGTTCGACGTGACCCGGTGCCGGTACGCCGAGATGTACCGCCGGCTCGGGCTGGCCGACCTCGGGGCGGTCCTGTCGTGCTCCCGCGACGCGGCCATGATCGAGGGGTTCAACCCGGACATCGGCTTCGCCCGCACCCAGACCATCCTCGGCGGGGCGACGCACTGCGACTTCCGCTACCGGGCGCCGGCCGGCCCGTCGTAGGCGGGGTTCAGTAGTAGGGCCGGCTGTGCCGGCCGGCACAGCCGGCCCGACCAGAGCCGAGCCACCGCCCCCGAAGCCGTCCAGGAGCGCGTTTCACGACGGCGTGGCGGGCGGGCTGGAGTCCCGGCTTCAGCCGGCAGTTAGCGCTTCGGACCGGCTGAAGCCGGGACTCCAACACCGGCCGCTCTACCAACCCGAAGTCCGCTCTAGAACAGCCGCCGCTGGGCCGGCGGTGTCGTCAGAGCGGCGATCAGCTTCCGCTGGGGCGAGCTGACCGGGTAGTCGGCCAGCTCGGCCGGGGCCAGCCACCGGCCGGCCGCGTAGGACCCGCGGGCGAACGCCCCGCCCCGGACCGCGGCCTCCACGCACGTCATGGTGATCGCGTACCGCGTGACCCCGTGCTTGACGGTCAGCAGCTCGGCCCCCGGCTCGACGACGAGGCCGGTCAACTCCTTCGCAACCCGTGAAGCCGCCTCGGCCGGCGGCTCGTCGTCGCGGACGGGGGCGTGCGGCACCTCCCACATGTTCTGCCACCGGTTGGCGTCGGCCGGCCGCTGGCAGAGTAACACCTTGTCCCGGTCCCGGACCGCGACCGCGACCTCGTTCACCAGGACGATGTCCTTCGCCTTTTTCGGCGGCGGGATGACCGCTTGCAGGTCGTACCGGTTGGCGACGCACACCTTCGCCAGCGGGCACTGCCGGCACCGCGGGTTGGCCGGGGTGCAGACCAGGGCCCCGAGTTCCATCAGGGCCTGGTTGAAGTCGCCGGCCCGTTTCGCGGGTAGCACCGCCCCGGCCGCCGCCCACACCCACGCCTTGCCCGGCCCCTCCCGCGGGTCGCCGCGGTGGCCGAACAGCCGGGCCAGCACCCGCAGGCTGTTGGCCTCGACGATCGGCAGCCGGCGGTCGAACGCCTGGGACAGGACGGCCCCGAGGATGTACCGCCCGACCCCGGGCAGGGCGGCCCAGACGGCCGGGTCGTCCGGCAGCCCGCCGGGGTGGTCGGCGACGAGCCGCTTGGCGGCCGCGTGAAGGTGGCGGGCCCGGCGGTAGTACCCGAGCCCGGCCCAGAGCTTGAGCACGTCCTGCTCGTCGGCCGCGGCCAGGGCCCCGACCGTCGGGAACGCGGCCACGAACCGGTCGAAGTACGGGACGACGGCGGCCACCGTGGTCTGCTGGAGCATCACCTCGCTGACCCAGACGCGGTACGGGTCGCGGTCGGCCCGCCAGGGGAGGTCGCGGCGGTGGCGGTCGAACCAGGCCAGGAGCTTGGCCCGGAGGGCGGACAGGGTGCGGGCGGACCACCCGGGGGGGAGTTGGAAGTTCAAAGTTTCGAGTTTCAAGTGGAACGGGGAAACGCAGCACCCCCGCCGGTAGCCAGCAGGGGTGTCTCGTGCGACGGGGCCTCGAACTGATCACCGGCCACCGATCACTGACCCCTCTCACCGGGGCCGCCGCATGTACTTGCGGAGGATTTCGCTGGCCGCGTTGGACGTGTCTTCCTTGGCCGCGGCGGGGGCGGCCGGCTTCTTCGGGTCGGCGGGGCCGGCGGCCGGGGTGGCGTCGGCCACCACCGGGGCCTGCATCTCGATCACCGTACTGCCGCCGGGGACCTCGCCGTCGTCCAGCCCGAGGAGCATGGCGGCCAGCCGGTCGTGTTCCTCGTCGGCCGGGGTCCGGGCCGGGGCCGGCGGGGGGGCCAGGGCCGGCCCCTCCTTCGACCCGCCGGCCTTCAGGGCCGGGCTCTCCTTCGACCCGGACGGCTTGACGGCCGGGGCGGTCTTCGACCCGGCCCCCGGCCGGGAGGCCGGCATCGGGGTCGGGTCGCCGTCGGCCCGGCCGGCGGCCTCGGCCGCCTTGACCGCGGCCAGGGCGGCGGCCGCCTCCGGGTTCAGGTCCGGCAGCGGGGTGCCGTCGGCCTTGGCGGCGGCCGGCTCGATCCGGACGGTGAAGTCGAGCGGCCCGATCTTGAGCGAGTCGTTGTTCGACAGCGGCCGCTCCTCGCCCTGGACGATGGCGTCGTTGAGGACCGTCCCGTTGGTGCTCCCGAAGTCCTTCAGGTAGACCCGGCCGTCCCGGACGACGACCGCACAGTGCTGCTTGCTGACCGCCTGGCTGGCCGGGCGGAGTTGACACCCGGGGTCCCGGCCGACCAGGAACTGCGGCCCGACGATGGCGATGACCCGACCCTGGTGGACCCCCGACGCGACGACCAAGCTTACCTTCATGGCAGTGTCCGCCTTCGTCGTTGTGAGGCCCGGTACGGGCGGGAAGCCGGTCGGCTTCCGCGGTCCCGAGTTACCGGGCGGGGCGACGGGCGTGGGCCCGGGCCGCCGGGAGGGAAAGCGGGCCGGCCGGCGGTCCGGGCCGTATGGAGTCTAGGCGACCCGAGCGAGTCCCTCGCGGGCTAGTTCATCGGCTCATCATAGCCAGGAGCGATCGGGCAATGCAACAGGGTGATTTCGAGAATTCTGATTCCGACGCGGGAATCGAATTTCCCGGCCGGGCCGGCGGCCTCGCCGTCCTCCTGGTCGCGGTCGTGGCCGGGGGCTGCAACCCGGCCGGGGAGGCGGCCCCGCCCGCCCCGCCCCCGCCGTTCGCCGGGGCCACCGTACGCCTGGGCGTCGCCGACCCCCGGCTGGCCGAGCTACTCACCCCCTCCGCCCGGATTTGGGCGAGCCGGACCGGGGCGGCGGTCGAGGTGTCCGGCGGACCGGTTTCCCCCGGCGTCGACGTGGGCGTTATCCCGGCCGGCGACCTCGGGGCGCTGGCCGAACGGGACGAACTCCTCCCCGTACCGGCTGCAATCCGCGAGCCCGGCCACCCGTACCAGTGGGCCGGGGTGATCCCGGCGTTCCGGGGCGAGGGGTACGTCGGGTGGGGCGGGCGGGCGTTCGCCCTCCCCCTGGCCGGCCCGGGCGACGTGGTCGTCTACCGTATGGATCGGCTGGCCGACCCGGCGTTCCGGAAGGAGTTCGAGGCGAAGTTCGGCCGCCCCCCCGGCCCGCCGGCGACCTGGGAGGATTTCGCCGACCTGGCCGGCTTCCTGGCCGACCGGGACAAGAAGCCGAGCCTGCCGCCGCTGCCGGCCGACCCGGACCGGCTCGTCACCCTCTTCTCCCGGGTGGCGTCGTGCTACGACCGGCCGGCCGCCGGCGAGGGCGTCGGGGCGGCGAAGCCGGCCGCGGGGGCCGACGCGGCCCGGCGGGAGGCCCTGGGGTTCCAGTTCCGGGTGGACGACGGCC
>JAIEQO010000522.1 GCA_019747655.1 Gemmataceae bacterium
CCCCGGTGTTTCGGGGGGGCGGGGGGGGCTGCCCCCCCCTTACCCCCCCTATCGGGGGGCCCCCCCCCCCCGCTCGCCAATACCCGGACCCGAACCACCGACCTCCCGCCGGCGTCCCTCCCCGGGTTACACTTCTCCGCGGAGGCGCCCCATGTCGGACGACGCCCGACCGGTCATCCACTTCTACTCCACGGCCGGCGAGTACGGCGCGTTCTCGAACTTCTCCCGCCACCCGGTCTACCTGAAGAAGAAGCGGTGGCCGACCACGGAGCATTACTTCCAGGCCCAGAAGTTCGCCGGCGAGCCGGACGAGGAGCAGGTGCGGATGGCGGCCAAGCCGATGCTCGCCGCCAGCATGGGCCGGGACCGGAAGCGGCCGCTGCGGCGGGACTGGGAGGCGGTCAAGGAGCGGGTGATGCTCGACGCCCTGCGGGCCAAGTTCACCCAGCACGAGGAGTTGCGGGACCTCTTGCTCAGGACCGGCGACGCCGTGCTGGTCGAGCACACGGCCAACGACTCGTACTGGGGCGACGGCGGTGACGGGTCCGGCAAGAACCGCCTCGGGCACCTCCTGATGCAGGTCCGGGACGAGCTGCGGGCGGCGGGTCCTGGCGAGCGGGGGGCGTGAGCCCCCTGATGTGCGGCATCAGGGGGCTCACGCCCCCCGCTCGCCGGGTCGGACGGCCTACGGCGGGGCCTGCCAGGCCGCCTGGCCGAAGAGCTGGGACAGGTACGGCAGCCAGTCCGGGGCCGGCTGCCCGGCCGGGATGCCGCCGACCGTGTCCAGCGTCCCGGTCCACCCGAGGTTCGGGTAGATCACGTTCGCGTCCCGCGTCACCTCGTTGAAGAACGGGTCGTTCAGCGACCGGACGAACGAGTACACCCGGCGGCTCCGGGCCCCGACCTGCTGGGACGCGATCCGGCCGGCGAACTGGGTCGCGTACTCGTCGAACGGCGGGCCGAACACGAACGTGGTCGACGGGTCGCCGGGGACCAGCACCTTCGTCCCGAACACCGGCCCCTGGTCGGAGAAGACGCCGTCGGCCAGGGTCGGGTCGATGAAGTTCAGGGCGTGGGCGACCGACCCGCCCTCCCCGTACCCGGCCAGGATGATCCGGGTCTGGTCGGTGTTGGTGAACCGCCCGATCACGTCCCGAATCTGGTTGAGCAGGTTCGTGTACCCCTGCCCGACCGACAGGTTCCCGGCCGAGTCGAACCCGAAGTTGAGCGACGCCCCGTCGACCGGCCCGCCGTTCGCCCGGGACCGGAAGTACTTCGAGGTGGCGACCACGAACCCGAGGCGGTCGGCCGCCGACTTGACCAGTTGGTCGTAGGCCCCGTTGATCCCGTTGGAGGTGTTGCCGCCCGGGTCGAAGGCGAACATCACCGGGAACCGGCGGGCGGTGGTGAACCCGGCCGGGAAGTAGTACGTCCACAGGTTGTCGGCCGAGTAGAAGCCGGCGTCGAACGTCTGGTTCGACCCCTGCGGGACCAGGTTCCGGGCGCCGGCGAAGACGGCCGGGGCCTGGTTGTACGGCCCGGTCGCCCGGACCGTCACCACGTCGTCGATGCCGTCCCCGTTGGCGTCCCCGACGGCCAGGTTCACCCCCCCGAGGTACGGGAACCCCGGGTCGTCCTCGTAGGCCAGGAAGCTGCTGAGCAGCTTGCCCCCGACCGTGTACCCGCGGACGGTCGAGTCCGACCCCGGGCCGCGGGACACCCAGATCTCGTCGGCCCCGCCCAGGTCGGTGTCCCCGGCCGCCACGCTCACCCCGGTCCGGGTGGACGAGTCGAAGGCGAAGAACGCCCCGACCCGCTGGCCGGTCCGGGTGAACGTCTGGACGAGCGGCGACCCGCCGACCCCGGCCCCGGTGATGACCTCGTTCGTCCCGTCCCCGGTCACGTCCCCGACGGCGACGTTCACCCCGCCCCGGAAGGTCGTGTCGAAGGTCAGGATGGTGGTCTGCAGCTTGCCGGTCGGGGAGAAGACCCGGGCCAGCGGCCCGCCGCCCGGCCCGGTCCCGGTGACGATCTCGGCCTTCCCGTCCCCGGTCAGGTCGCCGGCCGCGACCGACACCCCGCCCCGGAAGGAGGCGTCGTAGGCGAAGAACGAGGCCCGCTGGTTGCCGAACCGGTCGAACACCTTGACGTTCGGCCCGCCCCCCGGCCCGGCCGCGGTGATGATCTCGTCGAACCCGTCGGCGTCCACGTCCCCGAGGGCGACGTCCACCCCCTGCCGCATGTTCGGGTCGTAGGCGTAGAAGGCCGACAGCTCCTGGCCGGCCAGGTTGAACACCCGGACGACCGGCCCGCCGCCGGCCCCGGTCCCCATCACGATGTTGTTCACCTGGGGGACGGGGGCCCCGGTCGGGAACACCCGGCCGACGGCGACCGTCGCCCCGGGGTTGGTCAGGTAGGCGGGGGTGGCCCTGTCCTCCAGGGACTCCACCCCCAACCGCGGGGCCGGCGGGGGCCCGCCGCGCGACTTCCTCATGGGTTCCTCCGTCCCGACCCCGCGGGGTGTCCGAACCGGGTCGCTGTGGTGGGTCGGCCCCCGGCCGGGCCGGGAGACCGCTCAACAATATCAGACGGGGCGGGGGGCGGCAGGGATTGGCACCGGAACCGACCGGCGGACGGCCGCCGGGCGGGCGGTTCGGGACGGGGGCACCGGTCGCGCGTGCCAGCCCGCCGATAACGGTCGGCGGGTTTCGTCAGGCCGGTACGGACACCTGGCCGGGTTGTGCCGGGGTCGCGGGGCCGGCCGGCTCTTCCTTCGGCGGGGCGGCCGGGGCGACCGCGGCCACCGTCTCCCGGAGCTGCCAGGTGACGGCCGAGGCCCCGGCGTCGGCCAGGAACTTCTCGGTCCCGGCCCGGTCCTCGGTCACGCCCCACCGGCCGACGACCACCTCGAGCTTCGGGAATCGCCGCCGCAGCTCCTTGCACAGCCCGGCGGCCTGGGCCAGCCCGCCCGGCGACACCGCCCCGATGCAGGCGCTCACGTCCTCCCCCCGGCCGACCCGGGCGGCCACCGCCTCGACCAGCTTGGCCGCCGGGACGAGCTCGACCTCACACCCGGCCGGGCGGGCCACGTCCCGGAGCATGTACAGGGCCAGCCGGTCGGCCTCCCCTTTGGTCGAACAGCCGACCGCCCGGGCGCCGCCGGTGGGTGTGTCCGCAGCCCCGGCGTCCACCCGGGTGCCGGCCAGCACCCCGTTCATGACCTGCCGGGCGGTCCGGTAAAACTCCCGCTCGTCGTCGGCCGACAGGTCGCCCTGGTCCCGCTCGGTCTTGGCCTGGGCGACGGCCGGGAGGATGACGTCGTCGTACACGTCCAACAGCGGCCGGCCGACCGCCTGCTCGCCGACCAGCAGGGCCGCCTCGTCCGGCTGGCGGGACAGGACCCGGTGGAAGAACCGGGCGGCCGGGTCGACCTGGGCCTCCTCCCCGAGCATCGTCCGCAGGAACGTCAACGACGGGATGTGCTCGCCGAGGACGACCAGGCAGACGGTCAGCGGGACGGCCAGGAGCAGCCCGACCGGCCCCCACAGGAAGGCCCAGAACGCCGCGGCCACCAGCAGGGCGACGGCCGACACCCCGGTCCCGTGGCCGAACAGGAGCGGCTCGATCACGTTCGTCAGGACGAGGTCGAACCCGGCGTACACGGCCAGCACCAACAGGGCCGGGGTCCACCCCGGGAAGTGGGCTAGGGCCAGGGTGAGCGGGAATAGGGCCGACAGCCAGATGCCGACGTACGGGACGAACCGGAGGGCGGCCGTCAGGAGCCCCCACAGGGCGGCGTAGGGGACACCGGCGAGGTACAGCCCGACGCAAACGACCAACCCCATCGCCGCGTTGGTACACGCCTGGAGCAGGAGGAACCGGCTGACCCGCCGGCCGGCGTCTTCGAGGGCCCGGGTGGTGGTCGTCAGTTGCCGCCGGCCGGCCAGGGCCAGGAGCCGGTCCCGCATCCCCTCCCGCTGGATCAGCAGGAAGATGGTCAGCACCGCCACCAAGAGGGCGGTCGCCAGCCCCTCGGCCGCCGGCAGGGCCAGCGACGGCAGCCACTCCAGGGCCTTCGCCCCCTTCGGCGGGACGACCGTGACCGGGACCGGGGCCGACCCGCCGACCGGCTGGCCGGGGACCGGGGTGTCCGTCCGGGCCGGCTGGCCACCGGGCTTCTCCACGGGGTCCGCCCCGGCGGCCGCCCCGAGGTGTTCGAGCCGGTCGACCAGCCCGAGGACCGGCCCGAACTTGTCCCGCAGGTTCGCCTCGTACTCGGGCTTCTCGAAGTCGACGGCGAGCTGCCGGCCCTGAGACACCGCGACGTACCCGAGCCCGCCCAACAGCCCCAGGGCCGCGACCGACACCAGGAGCGACCCGGCCGCCCGGCCGAGGCCGCGGCGTTCGAGCCAGACGGCCAGCGGGGAGAGGGCGAACGCCAGCAGGACGGCCAGGGCGATCGGGATGAGGATCGACTTGGCCCAGTACAGCAGGCCGACGACCAGGAGGATGGCGGCGAGGCGGTAGAACGTCCGCTGCCCGGGGACGGGCCTCACGACCGGCGGACGGGACGGCGGCGGCATGACGGGTCCCCGGGGCCAGACGGCCATCGGGGGAGGTGCAAGGGGTGTGCCGTCAGAAGTTCCCCAACGTCTCGCGGAACCGGTCGATCGACGCCCGGACCTCGACCGCCCCCTCCTCCGCGTCGGCCCAGCCCATCGGCTCGATCGTCACCCCCTCCAGCACCTTGTAGGTGCTGAAGAAGTGTTCCACCTCCCGGAGGAAGTGGTGCGGCACGTCGGTCAGGTGGCGGATGTCCCCGAAGAGCGGGTCCTTGTGCGGGACGGCCAGGAGCTTGTAATCGTTCTGCCCCTTGTCCTTCATCTTGAAGATGCCGACCACCCGGGCCTCGATC
Organism: Gemmataceae bacterium; assembly: GCA_019747655.1. Lineage (GTDB taxonomy): Bacteria > Planctomycetota > Planctomycetia > Gemmatales > Gemmataceae > Urbifossiella. Next base: position 4,916 of record JAIEQO010000522.1, read on the forward strand.
AGGCACCCGCTGAACGTCGGCTCGTTGACCATCACCAGGATGTCCGACGGGTCGCCGTCCTCGGCCAGGGTCTGGGGGACGAACCCGTAGTCGCCGGGGTAGACGGCCGAGCTGTACAGGTAGCGGTCCATCTTCATGAGGCCGGTGGCCTTGTCGACCTCGAACTTGGTCCGCCGGCCCTTGGGGATTTCGACGATCATGTTGGCCACGCCCTGCTCGCCGGTCCCCGGCGGGATCATCATGTAGTCGCGGAGGTAGTCGCGGCGGGCCATCGTGCGGGGACCTCGGGGCGGACGGACGCTTGCAGCTTAACTTACACATTCCCGGGCCGGGAATAGAGGTGCCCCCGACCCGCCGGCCGGGTAGACTCGCGGAACCCACCCGGAGGCTTCACGATGCGCCGCCTCTCCCCGCTCCTCGTCCTCCTCGCCGCCGGCCCGGCCGCGGCCGCCGACTACCCGCACACGTTCCTCAAGAACGACGCGATCAAGATCAAGGTGTACTTGCCGGACGCGGAGAAGGGGTTCTACCGGGGCACCCGGTTCGACCACGCCGGGGTGTTCGGCGAGGTCGAGTTCGCCGGGCACAAGGTCTTCGGCCCGTGGAAGGATAAGCACGACCCGGCCAACAACGACGACATCGTCGGCCCGTGCGAGGAGTTCGGGATGCCGGAGCCGCTCGGCTGGGCGGACGCGGCCGGCGGCGGGACGTTCCTGAAGATCGGCGTCGGCGAGCTGGAGCGGCCGAAGGACGCCAAGGAGTACCAGTTCTGGCACAACTACAAGATCGTGAAGCCGGCGGCGTGGAAGGAGGTGGAACGGGACGACTCCACGATCGGCTGGCAGATGGCGGCCGCCCTCCCGTCGGGACACGGGTACGGGTACACCAAGCGGCTGGTTCTCGGTCGGGGACCCGGCGTGGTGATCACCCACCGGCTGAAGAACACCGGGACGAAGCCGCTGGCCACGACGGTCTACAACCACAACTTCTTCAACGTCGACGGCGACCCGGTCGGGCCGAACTACGCGATCCGGTTCGGGTTCGCCCCGAAGGCCCCGGACCCGAAGGAGCGGTTCGCCGAGGTGGTGAAGCTGGAGGGCGAGGAGTTGCGGCTGGCCAAGCCGCTGGACAGCGGGAGCATCTGGGCGGTGCTGACCGGGCACGGGGAGGGCACCAACCGGGCGTTCGGCATGCGGCACCTGCCGACCGGGGTGCGGGTCGACGTGACCCACGACACGCCGTTCGACCGGCTGGTGGTGTGGGGGATGAAGACGACGATCTGCCCGGAGCCGTTCCAGACGATCAAGTTGGCCCCGGGCGAGGTGGCGACATGGGCCATCGCCTACCGGTTCGAGAAGGAAGAGAAGTGAACAGGCGAGCGGGGGCCGGGGGGCCCCAGGTGTGTGGTTTGATAAAGGGGCGCACCGCCCCCCCGCCCCCAGCGGGAAAAA
>JAIEQO010000957.1 GCA_019747655.1 Gemmataceae bacterium
GCCGCTCTTCAGCCCCGGCGAAGAGCGGCCGGGACGGCCGCGGTCCCAGGGGACTGACCCCGCCGTCCGGGATCACTCCGCGCACGACGCGAAACTTCATCCGAACTTCGCGGGCGGCCGTCCGGCCGGTCCGTACCGTGAACCGCAGCCCATCCGCCCAAGCCTCCTGTGGCGGGCAACCGTTTCAACGTCTGATCACGAGTTCCGCGTATGGCCATTCCGTTCGACCTCCGCGCGGCCGCCCGGTCCGAGGGCGGCGTCTCCCGCCGGCTGTTCCTGGCCGCCGGGGCGGCCCTGGCCGGCCTCCCCCGGCTCGCCGTCACCGCGGCCGCCGCGGACCGGAAGGTCTCGTTCCCGGCCGACCCGTTCACCCTCGGGGTGGCGTCCGGCGACCCGGACGCGACGAGCGTGGTCCTCTGGACCCGCCTCGCCCCGAAGCCGCTCGACCCGGACGGCGGGCTGAAGCCGGAGGTGATCCCGGTGGCGTGGGAGGTGGCCGACGACGAGGGGATGACGAAGGTGGTCGCGTCCGGGACGGCCGCGGCCACGCCGCAGCTCGGGCATTCGGTCCACGCCGAGGCGAAGGGGCTGGCGCCGGACCGGTGGTACTTCTACCGGTTCCGGGCCGGCGACGCGGTCAGCCCGGTCGGCCGGACCCGCACCCTGCCGGCCGCCGACGCCTCGCCGGACAAGCTCCGGTTCGCCTTCGCCTCGTGCCAGCACTACGAGCACGGGCTCTTCACCGCCTACGAGCACATGGCGAAGGACGACCTCGACCTCGTCGTCCACCTCGGCGACTACATCTACGAGTACCCGCACCGGGAGAACGCCAAGCAGAAGCTGGTCCGCAAGCACGCCGGCCCGACCGACGGGAAGATCAAGACGCTGGACGACTACCGGAACCGGCACGCCCAGTACCGGGCCGACCCGCTCCTGCACCGGATGCACGCCCGGTGCCCGTGGCTGGTCACCTGGGACGACCACGAGTTCGACAACAACTACGCGAACGACGTCCAGGAGGAGCAGCCGAAGGGCAAGCCCCAGGCCGACCCGGTCGCGTTCCTGGAGCAGCGGGCGGCCGCCTACCAGGCGTACTACGAGTTCATGCCCTTGCGGCCGCGGTCGCTGCCGCGGGGCCCGGACCTGCGGCTGTACCGCAAGGCGTCGTTCGGCCGGCTGGCCGAGCTGTTGGTCCTGGACACCCGCCAGTACCGGACCGACCAGCCGAACGGCGACCGGCTCAGCCCGCTCGACCCGGACGCCCTGAACCCCAAGAACACCCTCCTCGGCCGCGACCAGCGGGGGTGGCTGGAGGCGTCGCTGCTGACCTCCCCGGCCACCTGGAACGTGCTCGCCCAGCAGGTGATGATGGCGATGGTCGAGGTCAACTACGGCGGCCGGTCCGGGTACTCGATGGACCAGTGGCCGGGGTACGCCCACGAGCGGATGGCCCTGGCCGAGTTCCTCCGCACCCGGCGGGTGCCCAACCCCGTGGTGCTGACCGGGGACATCCACTCGAACTGGGTGAACGACCTGCGGGTCGACGACCGCAAGGCCGAGGCCCCGGTGGTGGCGACCGAGTTCGTCGGGACGAGCATCTCGACCGGCGGGAACGGGGCGAAGGAGCCGAAGGGGGTCGACGCCCTCTTGGCCGCCAACCCGGCGGTGAAGTTCCACAACCGGGAGCGGGGGTACGTCCGCTGCTCGGTCACGCCGACGAGCTGGACGACGGATTACGTGGTGGTCGAGGACGTGACGGCGCCGGGCGCCGCGGCTCTCACCCGGGCGTCGTTCGCGGTCGAGGCCGGCAAACCCGGTGCGGTCCGGGCGTGAGGGTGTGTCGTCGGACCCGGTGGTACTCCTGGGACCGCGGCCGGCCCTACCGGCACTCCCGGATCCGCCGGAGGATGAGCTGCTCGGTGGCGCAGTCCCGGCCGATCCGGAACCAGTTGGTGTTGTCGGCCCCGGCGACCGTCGCCGCGGCCACCACGTCGAGCTGGCGGTCGACCGTCGGGGCCTCCTGGAAGACGGCGCTGCCGCCCCGCTGGCGGCTCGGCCGGGGGATGTCCTCCAGCTCCTTCTCGACGATGACCGTGACCAGGTACCCGCCGGTGTTCCCGATCTTGACCTCGACCACCGCCGTCTGGCGGATCGTCTGGAAGGTGGCCAACAGCCGCTCCCGCGGGTCCGGGTTGCCGCCCTTCCACACCTGCTCGTACCCCGGGGCGATCCGCGGCTTGGTGACGATCCGCCCGTCGACCGGGTTGGCCGAGAGGATCGGGAAGTAGTCGTCGACCACGTCCAGGCACTTCTCGAACACCTCCCGGTACGACCCGGGGGTGGGCGACCCGGGGGAGACCAGGACCGGGTTCTCGATTTCCTCGGCCGGCCGGCGGAGGTGGGCCGGGTTGTCCGCCGGCGGGGCGGTCACGCACCCGGCCGCCGCGGCGGCCACCGCCCACCCGAGCCAACTCGCCCTGGCCATCGGACCCCCCCGGCCCCGCCTGTGGGTGTGCAGAGCCGGCCGGTATGCCACCGCCGCGGCCGGCCGTCAAGCCGGGGGTGGTGCCCCGGTCTGGTGGCACAGGCATTCCTGCCTGTGCGGGCTCGGGCAGCACAGGCAGGAATGCCTGTGCCACCAAAGCCGAGCCGTGGACGGGTTTCCCCCGGCCGCCCGGATCGCGTAAAGTGACAGGACCCGCCCGAACCCCCGGAGGCCGCCGATGGCCCGGTCCTGGCTCCCGCTCGGCCCCCTCGCCCTCCTCACGGCCCTCGTGCCGGCGGCCGCCCAGCCCCCGGACGAAGCCGTTATGCGGCAGCGGGAGATCCTCCTGCAGCGGGAGATGCGGGCGAACAGGCCCGCCCCGGTCGCCCAGACCCCGGCCGAGCCGCCGGTGTCCGACGACGATGCCCTCCGGTCGGCCGGGCTGTACCCGCCGGACGGCCCGAAGCTGGTCGATTACCTGAAGCTGCGGACCGTGTCCGACGCCGACCACGCCAAGATTCGCGCCCTCATCAGCCAGCTCAAGGCCGACCGGTTCGACGCCCGGCTGGCGGCGGCGGCCGAGCTGGAGCGGTACGGGCCGGCCGCCGTCGGGCCGCTGAAGGCGGCCGAGGCCGACCCCGATTTCGAGGTCGCCTACCGGGTCGGGCAGGTCCTCCGCCGGCTGGAGAAGGTGAAGCACGCGGCCGCGGCGGCGGCGGCCGTCCGGGGGGTCGTCCGGCTCAAGCCGCCGGGGGCGGCCGGGGCCCTGATCGGCTACCTGCCGATGGCCGACTCGGAGGCCCTGGCCGACGACATCCGGGCCGCCCTCGTCGCGCTGGCCGCCCCCGGCGGGAAGCCGGACCCGGCCCTGGTGGCGGCCCTGGCCGACCCGTCCCCGGTCCGCCGGGGGGCGGCTTACGTCGCCCTGGTCGAGGGCGGCCCGCCCGCCGAGCGCATCCGGATCAAGGAGGGCTACGACGCGGTGAAGGCGGCGGTGCGGGCGGAGGCCGACCCGGACGCCAAGTTCCGCGGCGTCTGGGCCCTCCTGCTGACCACCCGGGAGAAGGGGTTCGTCCCGGACCTGATCGCCCTGACCCCGGCCCTGCCGTGGGGCCGGCTGGCCCAGGCCGAGGACCTGCTGTTGCAACTGGCCGGCGGGCACCCGCCGGGCGGCCGGTTCGGGCGGTCGGCGGAGGCCCGGGCGAAGGCCCGGGACGCCTGGGCCGGGTGGTGGGCGGCCAAGGGCGGCGGGGCGGACCTGGTCAAGCTCCCGTTCACGCCCCGGGTGCTCGGGTTGACCGACGTGGTCGAGACGGTCCCGAACACGTTCGGCGGCGGCCGGGTCGCCTCCCTCGGGCCGGACGGGAAGGAGCGGTGGCACCTGGACGCCCGCAGCCCGAGCGACCTCCGGGTGCTGCCCGGCGGCCGGGTGCTGACGATCGAGGGGTACAACCAGGTGCTGGAGCGGGATTCGGACGGGCGGCCGGCCGGCAACTCCGTCCAGCTCAACCAGCCGCTGACCGTCGAGCCGCTGCCGGGCGGCGGCCGGCTCGTGTTCTGCCGGCCGATGGTGATCGCGTACGACCAGGACGGGAAGGAGGCGTGGCGGTACGCCCGGCCGGCCCCGGGGAACGACATCGTGGCCGGCTGCCGGCTGCCGAACGGGGAGACGGCGTTCGTCACCACCGCCCCGCAGGGGCCGAACTGCTTCCGGCTGGACGCGAAGGGGAAGGAGGTGGGGAAGGGGGTGGCCCTGGGCCGGCTCCAGCAGCAGGGGCTGGCCGGCATGGCCGCCGTCGGGCCGGACCGGGTGCTGGTCGGGGAGGCCGCCCAGGTGGCCGAGTACGACCTGAAGACCGGGAAGCTGGAGTGGAAGTACCCGGTCTCCGTCCCCACCTCGGTCCAGCGGCTGGTGAACGGGAACACCCTGATCGCGTCGGCCAACCTGAACCGGGTGGTCGAGGTCGACCCGGCCGGGGAGGTGGTGTGGGAGTACAAGCCGGCCGACCCGCTCCGGGTCGCCCGGGCGTACCGGCGGTGAGCCGGGGACCCCACCCCCTAACCCCCTCCCCCACAGGGAGAGGGGGAACAAGATCGAGGGTTTTGGTCTGGTCCCCCCTCCCCCCGCGGGGGAGGGGGTTAGGGGGTGGGGTCTTCTGGCGGACCACCGGCCACTGCCCACTCCCGCACCCGGTACACCCCCACCCGCAGCCGCGGGTGGCGGCGGCCGACGACCGGGTTCGGGCCGCCGTAGAAGCTCGGGATCGTCGTGGCCGAGAGCCAATCGTCCCAGACCAGCCCCGCGACCAGCCCGGCGCCCGCGGGCGGGGCCAGCCGGGCGTTCACCGAGTCCGGCCGGTAGAACCCGGGCTCCTCCGGGTAGAGTGGCAGAACGAGGAGATCGCCCGGTGCGAGTTCAGTCCGCCCGGCGACGGCCTGGCGAATCCCGGCCCTTTCGCAGTAGAACTGGAACCCCCAGTGCCCGGCGAACCAAACCCGGGCCCCCGGCGGGCGGTCCTGGGTGATCGCCGCGGCCCGCTCCGCGAGTACCTTTTCGGGGTAGGCGTCCCAGGTGTCGAGGGCCGCCGTCAGCACCCCGGCGGCCACCCCGAACGGCACCACCCACCCGGGCGGCCGGCGGTCCGATCTCGCCCGGTTCATCCGGCTGACGGTCCGGGCCGCGAGCACCCCGAGGGCGGCCGTCGGCCCGATCATCCGCCGGGCGGCCGGGAACGGCGTCAGGGCGAAGTACCCGGCCAGCTCCAGCACCACCCACCCGACCACGAACCACGAGCCCCGCGACCGGCGGAGTAACCCCGCACGGGCAGGAATGCCTGTGCCACCGTCACTGGCTTTGGTGGCACAGGCATTCCTGCCCGTGCCCCGCCTTACCAGGAGGATGCCGGCGCACCCGGCGGTCGTCACCAGCACCGCGGTGCCGGCCGGCCGCCAGACCGCCGCCGGCTGGATGGGGAGTCCGGTACACACCGCCGCGACACCCGCGACCCACACCAGCGTCGCGGCGATCAGCAGCGGCCGGGGGAACCCGACCGCCCGGCCGGCGTACAGCCCGACCCCGACGGCCAACAGCCCGAGGTGGCCGACCAGCGCCGGCACCAGATTCCACTTGTCCTCGAACAGCTCGGCCAGGGTTTCCCCTTCGGACCGTTGCTCGGCGAGGTGATGGAGGAAGTGCGAGGTGCCGTACTTCGCGGCGATCAGCAGCTCCCATCCCCAGAATGCCGCCGCAGCCGCCCCCCCGGCCACGACCGCCAGCCCAACCCGGCGGTGCGTCAGCCCGTACCAGCCGAGGACGACCGGCACGATCAAGGCCGTGTACTTGGTCTGGATCGCCAGGGCGGCGACCAACCCGGCCGCGATCGCCCGGCGCCAACTTCCCCGGTCGCAGGCCCGGGCGAAGATCGCCAGGGCCGCCAGCCCGAGCCCGACGGCCGGCACGTCGAGCATCAGGTTGACCGTCGGCAGAACGGCCGGCGACAGCATCAGCAAGGGCAGGGCGGCTCGCTCCGTCCCGCGGGCGAACCGGCGGAAGAGGTCCCGCAGCGCCCACGCGAAGACCCAGACGAACGGGAACAGCCACAGCTTCAGGAGCGGCGGCGACCCGCCGCCGACGGCGATCCCCAGGCCCAGCCAGTACGGCACGACCGGCGGCAGCAGCACGCCCATCGCCGGCTCGGGGCCGGAGTACCAGTGGAGGTCGAACCCGTAGGGGTCGAAGGGGTAGGCGGCGATTTGCCGGGCGAACAGGAGGTACGCGGTGTCGTCCACCACCGGCGGCTTGAGGGCGTTCGCCAGGGTGACGGCGGCCGCCAGGGCGGTCGGACCGGTGAGCGAGCGGGCGGTCACGGTGACGCACCTATTCTGGGTGAGCGGCGCGGCGCCAGCCCGCCGGTGCTCGTCCACCGGCGGGCTGACGCCGCGCCGCTCACCCG
>JAIEQO010000586.1 GCA_019747655.1 Gemmataceae bacterium
GCGGCGGGGCCTGTCGCAGGGCGAGGCCCGGCTCGACGCCCGGCAGGCGGCGGTGGACGAGGCCGCCCGCCGGGCCGACGCCACCACCCGCGACCTGGCCGAGCAAGCCGACGCCCTCCGACGGGAGCGGGAGGCGGTGGCCGCCCGCCGCACCGAGGTCGAGCGGCACCTGGCCGACATGCGGGAGTGGTACAGAAGGAAGCTCCGCGAACTCGCAGCCGGGAACGCGGAATCCCGGACGCCGCAGCCCGTCGGCCCCCGGCTGGCCGACACCGGCGACGACCCGCCGGATTCCGCACTCCGCACTCCGCAATCCGCTATCCCGGAGGTGGAGCCGATCGACCGCCAGCTCGGCGAGCTGCTCCGGTCGTTGGAGCTGGTCGACGCCGACACCCTGGCCGCCCTGTGGGCCGAGGCCAACCGACAGCGGCGGACCCTGCGTCAAGTCCTGCTCGCCAGCGGGGCGGTGACGCTCTACCAGCTCGCCCTGATCGAGGCCGGGAACCTGGACGGGCTGGTCCTCGGCCGGTTCCGGGTGATCGACCGGCTCCGGGCCACCCCCCGGGAGGCCGTCTACCGGGTGTTCGACCCGGCCCGCGGCGGCGTCTTCCTCCTCCGCCACCTGGCCGAGGCGGAGCTGCACGACGCCGTCCGGCCGGACGAGTTCCGCCAGCGGTGGGCAGCCGCCCGGGACGCGGCCCACCCCAACCTGGCGGCAGTGGTGGAAGTCCTCGACCTCGCCGGCCGGCCGGCGGCGGTGCTGGAGTGGCCGGGCGGGCTGTTCGCCCCGGACTGGCCACCCCAGGCCGGGCACCCCGGCTGTTTGGTGACGCTGGCGACGATGGCCGCCGACGGGCTCGACGCCGGCCACCGGGCGGGCCTCGCCCACGGACGGCTGACCGCCGACTCGTTCCTCCTGGCCGCCGACGGGACGCTCAAGGTGGTGGGGTTCGGGGAACCGCCGTGGCTCGGGGCCGGGCCGGTGCCCGTGGAGGTCACGCCGGCCGCCGACCTGCGGGCCCTGGGCCAGGTGCTCTACGGCTGGTCGCAGCTCGCGGCCCGGCCGGGGGCGGTCAAACCCCGGGGTCGCGGGAAAGGCTTCCCGGCGGAGTTGGCCGAGGTGGTCCGCCGGCTCGGGGCGGACGCCGACTCGCCGATGGGCGACACGGTCGCGGCCGACCGGCCGTACCACTCGGCGGCGGAACTGGCGGCCGACCTGCGGCGGTTGGCCCGGGGGCTGCCGAACGCGGACGACGCCTGGGCGGAGCTGCTGCGGCAGGTGGCCGACGCCACCCCGGACGGCCCGCCCGCCCTGCGGCAGTCGGCGTAGCGGCTACGGGGCTTCGGTGATGACGGTCAGCCCGGGGATGGCGGCGAAGTCGGCCGGGTTGTGGGTGACGAGTTCGACGCCGTTGGCGAGGGCCGTGGCCGCGATCCAGGCGTCGTCGGTGGCGATCGGTTGAGTCCGGCGGGCGGCCCGGACCTCGGCCCACCGCCGGCACAGGTCGTCGTCCGAGTGGTACACGGTCACGGATTGGAGGTAGGCATCCAGCACGGCCCGCCTGGCCGCGCTCCACCCGGACGAGTCGGCCCACTCGTACAACTCGGCCAGCGTCTGGAACGAGACGGCCAGTGCGTAACCGGCCAAGTGCTTCCGGTACTTCCGGGCGAGCGGGTCCTTCCGGACGCGAAACGAAACGATGTTGGTGTCGACTTGGCGGGTCGGCATCGGTCAGTCCTTGTGCCCCCGGCTCTCCCGAATAAACTTCAAGAACCTGGCGAATTCCTCGTCCGACTCCCACAAGTCGGCCAGGAGGCCGTCCATCTCGTCGTAGGTGATCGTCCGGCCTTCCTCCTTACACCGGCGGAAGATCTCCTGCCGGCGGGCCTCCAGGACCGGGTCCGGCTTCCAGCTCTCGTCGCGCGGGGGCAAGGCGTCGGACATCGTCGGGTTCATCGCGGTCCTCCGTCCGGGCGGGCAGCACCCATCATACCCGCTCACCGCCCGGCCTGGACCACCTCCGGGCCGCCGAAGTCGACCCGCACCACCTCCCCCGGCTTGCCGCCCACCACCCGCCGCCGGATCACCTCCCGGCCGTCCTCCACCCACCGGGCCACCAGCTCGTACCGGCACTCGGCCCCGGCCGCCAGCTCCGGCGACTCGAACACCCGGGCCGTCCCGGTTTGGGCCGTCCGCACCCCGTCCACCGTCAGCTCGGCCGCCGGGTCCGGGACCGCCACCGCCACCCGCAGGCAGCCGCCGGCCGGCAGCACCTCCGCCCTGGCGGCCACCGCCCCGACGTGGTGCTTGCCGTGCTTCGGGGCCGGCCACCCCCGCGAGTCGTAGGGCGACCAGACGTTGACCGTCGCCGGCAGGGGCCGGGGCGACGCCCGGTACGGCCCGACCCACCCGTAGTACCCGATGCCGAGGCCGAGGGTCCGCCGCCGCGGGTGGGGCGGCGGGTCCGGGTTGACCGAGATCGCCGGGATCGGGCCGTACACCGGGACGCACGGCCGCCGCGGGTGGGTGACGAGGTTGCCCAGCGCCCCGCGGTAGCCCGGCCAGCCGGAGAACGGGTAGTCCCGGGTCAGGTACGGCCCGGGCGGCAGGTTGTAGTACCCCCAGTTCTCGGGCGGGGGGGGGTAGTCCAGGGTGTGCTTGTGCCGGCGGGTGTAGCCGCCGGGCGGGGCGTCGGCCCCCGCGCAACCGGCGGTCGGGGTGGCCGGGTGCGACCCGAGCGCGCAGGTCAGCACGAGGGGGGTGAGGCAGGCGGTCATGGTAGCCCCGGGCGGGTCTCGTTGGTTTGGTTTCGGAACCCACACACCCTGCACCGAAACCAATAAATCGCGTCAGATCGAGTGGTGTTAGTCGGACGCCGGCCGGGACAGGGTGCGGCAGAAGTGCATCGACCCGCCGGGGGGGAGGACTCCCCCGGCGGGTCGGCGTGACGGTCGGCAAGACGGTGACGGGCTGCGGCGAACCGGCTAGTTCGGCGGGGCCGGCGCGGCCGGCAGAACCGCCCGGACCGCCCCCAGCCGGCCGTCCGCGGTGTGCCCGGCGACGAACACCTGGTACTCGCCGGTCGCCGGCCGCGGGACCCGCAGGGTCGCATTGCCGTCGGCCGGGAGGACGATGAGCGGCTTCCAGAGGAGCGTGTCGGCCGGCGGGGCGGCGGGGTCGGTCCCCGGCCGGGGGGCGGCGTACTCCCGGGCCACCAGCGGGACGGCCGCCGGCATCAGCGCCTCCCGCACCCGGGCCGCCGCGTCCGGAACCCGCCCGGCCGTCGCCCCGGCGGTCTTGATCGCATGGGCCTTGGCCTGCTTCCGGGCCTCCGCGTCGGCGGCGAGGTCGGCCGGGTCGTAGCGGTCTGCCGGTCGGATCGCCGGCCGGCCCGGACCGAGGAAGTCGGCCGGGATGCGGAGCGGTGGGGGCTCGACGGGCGGCTGAACGTCCCTCATGATGCCGACCCCCGGCGGCTCGAACTGGCCGCTCTCGGAGAGCACGCGGGGCGGCTCCTGCTTCCGGGGGTCCTGGGCCATCGGGCCGGGCTGCCTGATCGTCACGTCCCCGCCGTTCCCGGTCGAGCCGCCGACCTCGGGGACCTTGACCTCGAACGGCCCCGGCTCGGGGACCGGGGCTACCGTCGGGCACGTCCAGATCAGCATCCCGCCCAGCCCGGCCGACCAGACCGCCACCCCGGCCAGCGGCAGCGCCAGCCGAACCAGGGCGAACAGCCCGACGGCCAGCCCGAGCCCGGCCAGCCCCCAGCCGAGCCCGGCCGCCACCGCCACCGGCACCCCGGCCGCACCCGCCACCGCCGCCGCCCCGGCCAACTCCTCCTTCGACCGGTCGTGGGCCGCCAACAGCTCCCGGACTTCTCCGGCCGCCTGCCGGGCCGCCGCGTCCCGCTCCGCCCGGGCGGCGTCGGCTTCCCGGACCGCCGCCGCGTACCGGTCGCGGAACCCGGCCGCCACCAGCCCGGCCGGCGGGACCGCCCCGACCGGCTGGCCGGCCAGACGGGCCACCAGCTCCGCGGCCTCCGCCGACTGCGCCGCCCGGGCGGCCCCGGCCGGGTGCTTCTGCTCGGCGAACCGCCGCCACCCCTGGGTGGCCAGCACCGCGTCGAGCGTCGCCCCGGCCTGCGGGTGGTCGGACAGCAGGAAGTCGGCGTACTCGAACTCGTCCGGGGTGCGGACCTCGCCGGCCAGCAGGAAGTGGGCGACCGGCGACCGGTCGGCCGGGCCGGGGACGTTGGCCGCGTTCACCACCGCCGCCCACAGGATCGCCGCCGCCGGCTTCCCGGTTTCGTCGGTCGCGGTGACGCCGAGCTTGCCCGGGTCGGCCGTATCGACCGCCAGCTTCAGCACCTCGCCCGGCGTGCGGAAGACGAGCCGCTCGGCCACGGGCACGAGTTCGACCCCGCCGGCGGCCGGTTCCTCCCAGACCGTGACCCGGACCACCCCGCCGCGGGCGTCGGGGATTGTCAGCGCCACGTCGGCCGGCTTGCCGGCTTCCAGGCTCGCCCGGCGGGTGTCGCATAGCCGGCCGCGGAGGTACGCCCCGACGATCACCTTCCGGCCCCGGCTGGCCGCCGTGAGCGTCACCCGCACCGGCTGGCCCGGGGCCGTCACCGGTTCGGCGACGGTGAGGGCCACGCCGTCCGCCACGGCCGCCGGCAGGGCGTGGGCGGCCGCCCGGCCGGTGAGCGTCAACGTGTACCGCGTGCCGGCCGCCGGGGTGAAGGTGAACGACCCGATGCCGCGGTTCACCCCCGGCTCGGCCGCGTCCGTCGGCGACGCCACCCGGGCGACCTCGCCGGCCGGGCCGGACACGACGCCCTGGACATCGACCGGTGTCCCGGCCGGGGCCGTCGCCCGGACGTACACCCGGTGCGCCACCCCGGCGACGAGCGTGCCGCCCTCGGGGAAGAACTCGACCACCACCTCGGACCCGACCACCGGCACCCGCTCGGCGACCGACTCCTCAACCCCTTCGGCCTTGACGGTGACGAGCAGCCGCACGTCCGCCCGGGCCAGCCCCCTCGGGACCTGGAACCGGAACCGGACCTTACCGGCCGCGTCGGTCTGGTTGGGCCGGGTGTTCGGGCCAGGGTCGACCGCCATGAGCCGCACCAGCGGGGGCGGCTCGCCGTCGGCCGTGGCCACCGCCTTCAGTTCGGCCCCGGCCACCGGCTCGTCCCCGAGCCGGACCGTGACCGTCCCCTCAACCACCTCGCCGGCCGCGAAGGACGCCTTATCGAACGTGATCCGCTTGGTGAACCGCTCCGGCCCGCCGGCCCGGACCTTCACCGTCCGGGTGGCCGGGCGGGTCATGGCCGGCGGCACCCCGCCCCGGCCGGGCAGCTCGCTGACCGAGAGCGTGTAGTCGCCGTCCGGCAGGTCGGCCGTCGGCAGGGTGAACGCCCCGCACCCGACCCCGCGGACCGGCTGGCCGTCCGGCCCCAATACGGGCTCGGCCTCGCCGTCCAGCACCCGGACCACGCCGGTCGTGCCGACCAGATCGCCGACGTTCGAGCCGTCCGGCTTCGTGAGGGTGTACCGCAGCACCTGCTCGCGGGCCGGCGGCCGGAGCGTCACCCGGTCGAGGGTGAGCGACCGGAACAGCACCCGCTCGCCCGGCCGGTACGCGGCCTTGTCCGTGGTCAGCAAGGTGGTGTAGACCGGGCCGAACAGCCGGACCGGTTCGACCAGGTCGGTCCTGGCCCCCGTCTCCGGGTCCACGGCGGCGACGGCCAGGGTCGGCTCCGTCCCGGGGCCGAGCTTCGCCCATACCCCGGCCGGCACCCGGACCCGGGCCTCCCCGGTCGCCGCGACCGGCTGGGTGTGGACGGTCGCCCCGGACGGGTCCCGGACCACCGCCTCGACCCGCTTCCCCTTGAGCGACCCGGCGTCGTCCCGGACGGCGACCACGAACTCGTTCGGGGCCCCCGGCTGGGCCGAGGCCGGCCCCGTCACCGACACCGCGACCGCCCGGTCCTTCCCGGCGACCGCGTCGGCGGCGACCCACTCGGTCAGGAGGTCGGCGGCCCGGCGGTCGGCCGCGGCCACCTGCTCGGTCGCGGCGGACAGCCCGGGGGGGTCGGCGGCCCGTTCCAGGGCGGCGCGGGCATCAGCCAGCCGGGCGAGGGCGGCATCGGCGTCGGTCCGGGCCTGTTCGTACCGGCCGGCGAAGCGGTTGGAGGTCAACAGGGCGGCCGGGACGAGGGCGATCAGGGCGCCGGCGGCGATCGCCCAAACGGCCCGGCCGGCCCGGCGGCCCGTCGGACGGGACGGGGTGGCGGCGGCCGGGGCGACCTCGACCACCCCGTTCGGGGACGGCTCGGCGGCCGGCGGGGTGAACCGGACCTGGGGGAACGGGAGCTTGGCGGCCCGGGCGAACAGGCCGCGGGCCCGGGCGGCCCGGTCGCGGGCCGCGGCGCACCCC
>JAIEQO010000645.1 GCA_019747655.1 Gemmataceae bacterium
CCCCCCGGCCCCCTCCACTCGGAAGGAAGGGGGAAGACGGAAAGAGACCCCACCCCCCTAACCCCCCCCCCCCGCGGGGGGAGGGGGGGACAGAACCGACCGGCTCGGGGCTTCCTCCCCCTCCCCCCGCGGGGGAGGGGGGTTAGGGGGGTGGGGTCCTCCACCCTCACCGCCCCGGCGGCTCCTCCTCCCGCTCCTCGTCCTCCTCGCTCATCACCTGGTCCCCGCCGGCGGTGATGACCGCCTTCGGGTCGGCGTTCGGGTCGTTCTCGACCACCACCGGCTGCGAGAACTCCTTCCCGTCCACCGTCAGCACCAGCCGGTACGTCCCGGCCGGGACCAGCGCCCCCAGCGGCCCGCCCCGCCCGCCCCCGCCGGCCCGGGTCAGGTCCCACGCCTGGCGGTGGAACCCGGCCTCCTTGCCCGCGTTCCCGAACGTCCGGACCACCTGCCCGGTCACGTCCACCACCTTCAAGGACAGCTCCTTCGCCGGCTTGGCCAGGGCGTACTCCAGGGCCGCCCGCCGGTCCGGGTTCTGGCCGTAGAACTTCCGGACGTTGGCCGAGTACGGCGACTCCCCCCCGGCCGCCAGCTTCCACCGGACCGCCGGGGCCGGGGCGAACAGCGTCACCGGGTCCTTCAGCGGGTCGTACACCTTCTCCCCGTCGTCCACCTTCTCCGTCCGCGGGGCCATCTGGCGGATGCTCGACACGTCCAGCACCCACAGGCTCCGGCCGTGGGTCGCCGCGACGATCTCGCTCGCGGTCGCCGGCTGGGCGAACTCGTGGACGGCCACCGTCGGCAGGTTGTTGTTCAGCCGGGTCCAGCCCTTCCCGCGGTTGACCGTCACCCACACCCCGAACTCGGTCCCGGCGTACAGCACCTCCGGGTTCACGGCGTCCTCCCGGATCACCCGGGTGGACCCGAACGCCGGTAGATTCGCGGTGATCGGCTGCCAGGTCTGGCCGAAGTCCTCGGTCGCGAACAGGTACGGCTTGTCGTCGTCGGAGCGGTGGCCGTCGAGGCAGACGTAGCACCGGCCGTCCTTCGCCCGGCTCGGCTCGATCGCGGCCACCCACCGCGGCCCGGGCAGCCCGGCCGCGGTCAGCTTCTCGAACACGTTCTGCCAGGTGGCCCCGCCGTCCTTCGACACCCACAGGTAGCCGTCGTCGGTCCCGGCCCAGAGCACGTCCGGGTTCCGCGGGCTCTCGGCCACGGCCGTCCCGCTCCCCTGCTTGGTGCGGGTGATCTCCGGCGAGATAGCCTTGAGGTTGTCGCCCTTACTCACCGACCGGAAGACGTACTGGGCGGCACAGTAGAAGATGCTCGGGTTGTGGTCCGACAGGATGAACGGGGTGTTCCAGTTGAACCGCAGGGCCTCCCCCTCCTTGACCGGCCGGGGGCGGATGAACCCCCGCTCGCCGGTCCGGAAGTTCCGCCGGCCCATCACCCCGTTCTGGCTCTCGCTGTAGACGAGGTCCGGGTCGGTCGGGTCGACCCGGCAGACGAACCCGTCCCCGCCGTTGACGAACACCCAGTCCTCGTTCACCGGGCCGGAGCTGCGGAGGACGTGGCCCGGGCCGCCCCACGACCCGTTGTCCTGCAGGCCGCCGTACACCCGGTACGGCTTCCGGTTATCCACCGCGACGTGGTAGAACTGGCCGAGGGCCAGGACGTTCAGGTGGTCCCAGGTCTGGCCCCGGTCGTAGGTGGCGTAGAACCCGCCGTCGCAGCCGATCAGGAGGTGCCGGCCGTCCTTCGGGTTGATCCACAGGGCGTGGTGGTCCGGGTGGACGCCCCGGTCCGGGGCCGCCCCGAACCGCTCGCCGCCGTTCGTGCTCTTGTACAGCGGGTTGTCGCCGAGGACGTAAATGACCTTGTCATCCGTCGGGTCGACGCGGATCTGGCTGAAGTAGAACGGCCGCGGGTTGAGGCTGTTCACCCGGGTCCAGGTCTCGCCGTTGTCCGTGCTCTTGTAGACGCCCCCGGTCTGGAACCCGTCCTTCCCCTGCGACCCCTGGACGTTCGGCTGCTGGCCGCCGGTGACGCTGTCCCGCAGGTGCGGGCGGACCGGGTTGGCCGGGGCCCGCCGCCCGCCCCGGCCCTGGGCCAGGGTCAGTTCGATCTCGACCGGCTGCCCCTCCCGGGTGACGGTGATCTTCGCCTTGTCGCCCGGCTTCTTGTCCGCCAGGGCGGCGGCCACCGCGTCGGCGTCGAGCACCTTCTTGCCGGCGACGGCGACCAGCCGGTCGCCCTCCTTCACCCCGGCCTCGGCCGCCGGACTCCCCTCGGGGACGCCGGTGATGAGCAGCCCGCCCTCTTGGGCCTCCAGCCGGACGCCCAGCCCGGCCGGCGGGGACGCCGGGGTCTTGGGCTGGCCCTCCTTCGCCTGCGGGTTGTTCGTCGTCCCTTCCGTCTTGGCCTCCGGGTCGCTCTTCGCCTCGGGGTCCTTCTTGGCCCCCCGCCCGCCGCCCTTCCGCCCGCCCTCCTTCTTCGGCTCGGGGTCTTTCTTCGGCTCTTCCTTGGCGGTCAGCTTGACCTCGACCACCTCCTCCTTGTCGCCCCGCTTGACGGTGAACTTGGCCACGTCCCCGGGCTTCTTCGGGACCAGTAGGGCGTAGAAGGTCTCGTAGTTCTCGACCGGCTTGCCGTCGATGGCGGTGATGAGGTCGCCCTCCTTGATGCCCGCCTTCCCGGCCGGGGCGTCCTCCGGGGCGAGCGTCACCTTGATCCCGCCGCCCTTCTCGTCCTCGCTGGACAGGCCGACGAGCACCGCCAGCGGCGGCCGCCCCTTGCCCACGTCCTCGGTGTCGATGATGGCGTAGACCAGGCCCTTCGTCTTCCGCGAGTAGTCGAGCCCGATCCGCCCGGTCTTGACCGTCGGCAGGCCGGCCGTGAGCTTCTTCCAGCTCTTGCCGCCGTCGGTGGTCTTGTGCAGCCCGCCGCCGGGGCCGTAGCTGGTGGCCGGGCCGTACTGGTCCATCGTCGGCCAGTTCGAGGCCGGGCCGAAGAAGCCGTCGAACTCGTCCCGCTGCCGGCCCCAGGTGGCGACGATCAGGGTTTCGGGGTCGGAGGGGTCCATCCGCAGGTCGATCACCCCGGTCCTGTCGTCGACGTACAGGACCTTCGCCCAGGTCTTCCCGCCGTCGGTGGTCTTGAACAGGCCGCGTTCCTCGTTCGGGCCGTACACCCGGCCCATCGCCCCGACGTAGACGGTGTTCGGGTCCTTCGGGTGGACCACGATCTTGGCGATCGAGTAGGTCTTGTTCAGACCCACGTTCGTCCACTTCGCCCCGCCGTCGGTGCTCTTGTAGACGCCGTCGCCGTAGGAGACCGAGTTCCGCGGGTTCTGCTCGCCGGTGCCGAGGTACAGGACCTTCGGGTCGCTCGGGGCGACGGCCACGTCGCCGATCGAGACCGTCGCCTGCTTGTCGAAGAGGTGCGAGAACGTCGTGCCGTTGTTGGTCGTCTTGAGCAGGCCGCCCGACGCGGTGGCGACGTAGTAGGTGCTCGGGTCGGACTCGACGACGGCCAGGGCCGTCACCCGGCCGCCCATGTTGGCCGGGCCGATCGCCCGCCAGGTCATCTTCTTCACCCAGTCGTCCGGGATGGCCCCCTCGGCGGCGGTCGGGCCGGCCGGTGTCTTGCCGGTGGCGGCCTGCCCCTTCTTCAGCTCGGCCAGCTCCTTCTGGAGTTCGGCGATCCGCTTCTCCAGCTCGGCGACCTTCTCCGGCGGCACGTCGGCGGCGACGGACACGACCAACCTGGGGGCCGGGGCGGGCTCGGCGGCGGGGGCAGTCGGGACGGCGACGACGGCCGCGGCCAGCAGGCCGAGGAGGGGCAGCCGGCCCCGGCGGAGGGTGTGGGTCACGGTGGGGATTCTCGGTGGGCCGACGGAAGCCGGGACGGGTCGGCCAGGGAGCGGCAGCGGCGCGACCGGTGCGGCGGGTACAAGTTGCCTACGCCGCAGATTTTAGCCGTGTTCGACCGGGCCTTCCAGCCGCACGGGATGAGGGCCGGGTGAGAAGCCCGGCGGGTCGTACCGGATGGGAGGGCGCTACCGCGGCCGGGTCAGGGCCACCCAGGTCGCCCCGGCCGCCATCAGAACAGACGCCGCCGCGAACCCGATCTGTGGGCCGACCGCGAACAGCGCCCCGACGCCGACGCTGGCCACGAAGTCGCCGACGCCGTTCACCCCGGCCAGGACGCCGAACGCCGTCCCCCGGGTGGCCGGGTCGGGGACGAGATCGGCCGCCATCGCCGGCTCGATCGCCTCTTCGACCGCCAGATACGCCCCCGCCAGGGCGAACAGCACCGCCAGCCAGCCGAGGCCGGTCGTTCCTGTGGCGAACAGGGCGGCGAATCCCAACGCGGTCAGCACCCCGACCGCGTACCCGCCGGCCAGGACCGGCCGGTGGCCCAGTTTATCGCCGAGCCACCCGGCCGGGAACGCGGCCGCCGCTCCGACGGCGTTCTTCCACGAGTACAGGGCCATCGCCCAGACCGCCGCCGCCTGCTCGCCGTGTTCGGGGGTGAGCAGGATGGTAGCGGCCAGGATGAGCAGCGTGTGGGAAAAGTCGCCGAGGCCGAACAACCCGACGCCGACGAGGTAACGCCGGAAGCCCGTGGGGAGTGACCGAATCGATGCCCCGAGCCGCAGGCCGGGCTTCGGGTTGAACCGCTGCTCGCGGATGAGGGTGGCGAACACGACGGCCGCGCCGATGCCGGGGATGAGGGTGACGAGGAAGACGAGCCGGTACGGCTCGTCGGCCGAGGCGAACCAGTGGGCGGGCATCCCGGCGATGAGGGCGGCCCCGAGGAGCGGCCCGAGGATCGCCCCGAGGGTGTCGCCGGCCCGGTGGAAGCCGAACGCCTTGCCCCGGTGTTGCGGATCGACGGCGTCGGCCAGGATGGCGTTCCGCAGCGGCCCCCGAATGCCCTTGCCGATCCACGCGAGCGACTTCGCCACCATCACCAGCGGCCAGCCGACGGCGAACGCGCAGAGGGCGAAGGCCGTCCCGGTCAGGGCGTAGCCGGTGACGACGAAAGTTTTGCGGTGGCCGATGGTGTCCGAGTACCAGCCGACGCCGAGCTTGAAGGCGCTGGAGAGGAGGTCGGAGAGGCCGTCGATCAGCCCGACGGCCCGGGCGGCGGCGTCCGGCGGCAGCCCGAGGGTGAGGAGGAACTGGGGCAGGATGGCCGTGGCCATCTCGTAGCCGACGTCGGCCAGGAAGCTGGTCACCCCGGCCCCGACGACGGTGCGGTTGAACCAGCCGGACGGTTCGGGGTTCATGGCGAGCGGGGGGCGTGAGCCCCCTGATTGGGATTGGAATCAGGGGGCTCACGCCCCCCGCTCGCCGGACACTTCGCGCCACCGGGCCCGGACCTGCTCGGGGGTGGCCGTCCCGGTGACGCCGATCTGCTGGATGGTGATCGACGCGACCAGGTTGCCGAACGCGGCCGCCTGCTCGTGGGTGGCCCCGGCCATCATCGCCGACGCGATCCCGGCCGAGCAACTGTCCCCGGCCCCGCACACGTCGATCGGCCCGGAGACCAAATATGCTGGGACGGTCGTGCATTCGGCTGGGGACGCCGGATCGACGAGCCACATCCCGTCTTGCCCGCCGGTGAGGAATACATGCCGCCCCGCGCCACGCGCTAAAGGCTCGGGTTGGATGTGTTTGAGGCTCCCCTGCCAAACCTCACCCGGACGAACCGCGTTGAAGCACTCGCCCATATTGGGCTTGATGCAGACGTTCCGGAACCGGCCGATCCGCTCCCGGCTGTCGGCCAGGACGAACTTCGCCGGCTCCCGCTCGCCCAGTTCCGCCAGCCGGCCCCGGACCCGGGCCGTCACGACGCCGCAGTCCTCCTCGCTCACTTGATCGAGCACGATCAACGCATCGACCCGCGGCCAGACCGCGTCCAGCAGCTCCAGTACCCGGTCCTCGACGGCGGCCGGGGTCGGCGCGCGGTTCTTGATGTCGAGCCGGTTCAGCTCCTTCGCGCCGTACATCGGCTTGGTGTAGGTCGGCGTCCGCCGGCCGGGGACGGCGAACACCCCCGCGGGGTCCACCGCCGGGACGGCCGCCAGCGCCTGCCGCAGCTCGTACCCCTCGCCGTCGTCGCCGATCGCCGACACCGGCACGATCCGGCCGACCCCGAGGGCCGCGAGGTTGTTCAACACCGTACCCAACGCCCCCGGGTACGACCGCACCCCGGTCACCTGGTACGCCGTCAGCCCGGTCTCGACCGATGGCTCGTCCCGGGCCGGGTCGATGTCCAGGTAGCGGTCCAGGAACAGGTCGCCGAGCAGCCCGACGGTGCGGTGCGGGATGGCGGCGAGGATGTGGTCGATGAGGTCGGCGGTGAGCATGGGTGATTCCGGTGAGCGTCGGGGGGGGGGGCCGGCGGGGGGGGGGGGGGGCCCGGGCGGGGGGGGGGCGGGGGGGCGGGC